>JAYWGO010000076.1:0-6444 GCA_043778205.1 Polaromonas sp.
ATTGCTGATGAGATCAACAATCGGCCTCGCAAGACTTTAAATGCTTACTCGCCTCTTGAGGTCTACCGAGAAATGCTGCTCAAGTATCATGAAGCTCCCACTACTATCCAGTAACCCACGTGTTGCGCTTAGAGTTGAAACCACCAAGTAAATATTGGCGCAATTAGCTACAAAATAAGTAGCATTTAACAAGTCGTTGATGCGTTTCAACAAGCCGGTAGATTACCCAGAATTCGGGTCCCGCTACCCGTCGTCCATCACTGCAATCAGACCGAAGCAGACGTTCACGCCAGGCAATCACTCACCACACTCATTTCGAGTTGCCTCCCCATCGAATGATGTGCTGCGGCAAAGCTGTCAATACGGGTGGTCTCTAAACGTCTGGGTACTTCTGCAAGCGGAATGGCGCTGACTAAAACCCAAACTTGCCATTGGCGTTTTTCCATTCCGACTGAGGTGGAATTGGCTCGATGGTGTCCCAGTGTTCGGCGATTTTGTTGGCTTGCAAGCGGAACAGGTCATAAAAGGCAACGTGCTTGCCCGCAAACTGCCCCTCGCTGATGACCAATACAAAGTTACCTTCACCCAGCACCTTGGAACAACCAGCGGGGTCAAACCAGCGGGGTCAGGTCTTGCAATGATGCATTTTCAACATTAAAAAAATCATACTTGGCCTGTAGTCCAATAGATTAAAGCGCGAGCAGCTACAAAATAAATAGCGTTTGGCGTGTTTGAGATGCATTTCATCAAGGCGCGCACCACCCAAAATTCGTGCCTTAGCATCGTTATCAGTCACACAAATCAGAACCTCCCCGCCCTTTAGGCCAGGCAAACTCAAACCACACTAATCTCAAGCCGCCGCCCCATAGCATGCAGTGCTGCGGCAATCGCGTCAATGCGGGTGATGTGGCGCAAGTTGGTCAGGCGGTTGACTTCCTGTGGCGTGGTGTTCAAGCGCCTGGCCAGTTCCGCAGGCCGCATTTTTTGCGCCACCATTTCGTTGAGTAGCCAGATTTTGGCTGACAGGCTGGCTTGCAGTTCTATGCTGTGCTGTCCATGCTTGGGCTTTGAAGGCACGGGTACGCAGCGTTTGTCTTCGAAGTAAAACTCTATGGCAGTTTCAAGTGCAACTCTCGCCATCGCAAGTGCGTCTTCTACAGTCTCGCCTTGAGTGATTGCTTCGGGAATATCTCGAAACGTCACCACGAACCCATCGTCGGTTTCATCTCGCGGTTATGTCTAGGAAGTCACAGGAAATTTCATAAAGCAACCCAACTCTTCTCGCCCAACCCACGAAACCGCGCAATGGTTTGCTCAATCGCTGCGGCATCCAAATTAGCCACATTCACCACGGCCTGCAGCCCGATACCGTACGCATATTTAAGGTCAATGTCAAAACGCTCAGGCGGCGTGTGCAGGGTCTGCATCAACGTTTTTTCTGAAGCCTCACGGGCTTGTAAATAGGTCTGCCCGTCCAGGCAGTCGTAGTGCTTTTCTGGCGCGAACTCCATACGGTACATGCGCTGCTCGCCCGCACGTTTGCGCGGGATCAGATGCGTTGTCCAGCGCGTCTCGTCAGTCTCATTCGCGGCCGCAAGTCGCGCGTTGATCTGGTCATAGGCTTGCTCGCTTGCCAGATCGCTCTTGGCCATCTCGGTGGTGATGAATGCTGCATTCCAAAGGGTGAAGCGATCCAGGCCCGGAAACACGATATCTACCCAACTGTGCAAACGATTCGGCTCTTCGGGGTTTATCAGCAAATGATCCGAATCAAAGAGCGTGGAGCCCGTGTAGTGCGCGTTGCGCAGCATGCGGCTTTGTAGACGAATCACCAAAGAGCGCCTGCGGTGGCGCGGCAGGCTGACCAAAGGGCGGATCGCGCGATCAGATGATGAGCGGTCGGTCATTTGGGGGCTTCCTGCTAGGCTGTTATTTGGTTTTTTTAAGTGTAGTGGTTAGGCAGTGTCGGGTATTCATTAGGATCTGCATACGCTGTAAAATGTGTACACTGAGATACACAAATAAGGGCGCCCATCATGGAAGTAACACGCGTTGGCATTCGAGAATTTCGTTCTGACCTGGCCGAGTACATTGCATCGAGTAGGCCGGTGGCCGTCACGCGGCATGGCCAAACGGTTGGCTATTTCATTCCTGCACAAGGGCAAGTACAAGCTGATGTTGCCGCCTTTAAAAAAGCCAGTAAGACGCTGGATAAGCTGCTTGAGGCACAAGGCACAGATGTCGAATCTGTCGTGACAGAGTTCAAAGCAGCTCGGCGCAAGGGCAGTGTTTCAGCTGCAAAACTGAAAGTCAAGGCTGCATGAGCGGCAAAGCTATCGTTCTTGATGCGAATATTTTGATTCGTGCTGTGCTAGGTAAGCGGGTACGTGAACTGATTTTTACCAACGCTTCAGAAGTGAAATTCTTTGCGCCAGACGTTGCCTACGCAGATGCGCGCAAGTACTTGCCTAGCCTGCTAGAAAAGCGCGGTGTTGACGTTGCTGCTGCACTTCACGTACTGGATTGTCTGGAGGCTATTGTTCAACCCATAGACGCAGAACTTTACGCAGGAATGCAGCAACAGGCTCTGCAACGCATAGCTGCACGTGATGCGGACGATTGGCCGGTGCTGGCGTGTGCCATGACCTTGGGTTGTCCTGTCTGGACGGAAGATGCCGATTTCTTTGGTACGGGTGTCGCCACTTGGACGTCTGACCGGGTAGCACTTTACTTCGCCTGATGTCCGGCTTTTGGCGTAACTTACTGACGTTGCTGGCTGCTGTGTCCAAGCGAGACCCAGCCATCTTGCAAGCAGGCGGCTCCTGCAACTTTTGGGTCACTCCGTTTGACGTGGGCATTCGCACCCTTAAAAGTGACAAATACCTGCGACTCGCCGAAGCTGCGCAGCTCGATTTTGGCGTGCGCAGCGGCTTGCTGGCGCGTATGCGGCGGGCGCGCTGTGCGATGGTCAATGTGGAGCAGCACGTTCAGTTCACCGCACCGATCAAGCTTTTTGACGAGGTTTGCGTCAAGACAACCATCGTTTTTACAGACGCGAAATTTGTACATTTTCAGCATCTATTCACCGTTAGGGGTCAGCGGTGCGCATGCGTCCTGGTCAAAGCCAAATTCAAGGCAGGGCGCATCACGCAATCAGCTTCAGATCTGACCGGTTTGAGTTTTTTAGACAAGCCGCCCAATGCGCTGTGATGCAGGCTTGTTTTGACAGCAGGATTGTGATTTTCACGCCGATGCGTTTTGCTGGCAGAAAGACAAAATTTCTGGGTTGCCCTGTCTGGCGTTCATAATCTTGTCTGCTTTTTTCCCGATTCATGAGTGATCGGGCTGCAACGAGACAATTGTTCAATAACTTTAAATAATAAAAGAGGTCGCTTTAATGGATGCACTAAAACAAGGATCAGACGCGCTGTTTATTTTGATGGGGGCCATCATGGTTTTGGCCATGCACGCAGGGTTCGCCTTTTTAGAGCTAGGCACTGTACGCAAGAAAAACCAGGTCAACGCGCTGGTCAAAATCCTTTGCGATTTTTCTGTGTCTACTGTGGCTTATTTTCTGGTGGGCTACACGGTGGCTTATGGCACCAGCTTTTTTGTCGGTGCCGAGCAACTGGCGCAAAAAAATGGCTATGAGTTGGTCAAGTTCTTTTTCTTGCTAACTTTTGCGGCCGCCATCCCTGCCATTATTTCTGGCGGTATTGCCGAGCGCGCGCGGTTTGGCCCGCAGCTCATTGCAACTGCGGTGATTGTTGGGGTGGTTTACCCAATATTCGAAGGCGTGGTGTGGAACCAGCGCCTGGGGGTGCAGGCCTGGATCAAGGCAGCCACTGGTGAAGAGTTTCATGACTTTGCCGGCTCGGTGGTGGTGCACACTCTAGGCGGCTGGCTGGCGCTGCCAGCTGTGCTGTTGCTCGGGGCGCGCAGAGACCGCTACCGCAAAGACGGCGCCATCAGCGCCCATCCACCTTCAAACATTCCTTTTTTGGCGTTAGGTGCATGGGTGCTGACGGTGGGCTGGTTTGGTTTTAACGTGATGAGCGCGCAGACTGTCGACAAAATATCGGGCCTGGTGGCGGTTAACTCATTGATGGCCATGGTGGGTGGCACGCTGGCCGCACTGGTAGTGGGCAAAAACGACCCTGGTTTTATCCACAACGGCCCGCTGGCCGGGCTGGTGGCGGTGTGCGCTGGCTCAGACCTGATGCACCCTTTGGGCGCGCTGGTTGTGGGCTCTGTTGCAGGCGCGATTTTTGTGTTGATGTTTACATTGACCCAAAACCGCTGGAAGATTGACGATGTGCTGGGCGTGTGGCCGCTGCATGGCCTGTGCGGGCTTTGGGGCGGTCTGGCCGCTGGCATATTTGGCAGCAAAGCGTTGGGCGGCCTGGGCGGTGTCAGTTTGGCTGCGCAGGCCATGGGCAGCTTGCTGGGGGTGGCGTGGGCGCTAGCCACTGGCTTTGCCTTGTATGGGCTGTTAAAGGTCACTCTGGGATTGCGCCTCAGCGCTGAAGAAGAGTATGAAGGCGCCGACCTGGCAATTCACCGTATTGGCTCTACGCCTGATCGCGAGGCAAGTTGGTAGTGACTGTCGCTGGCGGAGCCTCAACAGAGGCATACGTTAAAAGCGTGTGTTTCAAGGCCAGTCAAGTAAAACGTGCTGAGAACTTAAAGCCAATATGTACCTGCCGCCCCAATTCGCCGCCAAAGACAGCGCCACAACGAATGCAACAGCCCACGACCTGATTCGCGCCAATCCGCTCGCCAGCTTGATATCTGTCGATGACGATGGGCTGCCGTTTGTTACACCCCTACCGTTGCATTTGCTGGCGGACGCTCACGAGACAACGCTGCTGGGCCATTGCGCCAAACCCAACCCGCATTGGCGCTACCTGGTGGCGCGGCCAAAAGCGGTCGTCACCTTCATGGGCCCACATGCCTACATGACGCCGCGCGTCTACCCCGACCTGGCGCGTGTCCCTACGTGGAACTACATGATGGTGCACTGCACGGTTGAAGCAAAAATCATCGAAACTTTTGATGACAAAGACCGCCTGCTCAAGCACCTGATAGCCGACCATGACCCCGCCTATGCCGATCAGTGGCGCGGCTTGGGTGAAGACTATCAATACAAAATGATGAACGGCATTGTGGCTTTTGAATTGAAGGTGCTGACCATGCAATGCAAAATCAAACTCAACCAGCACCGCCCCGAAGCGCGGGCCGCCATGCATGCGCTGTACAGCCAAGGCAATGACAATGAACGCGCCTTGGCTGAGTGGATGGAAAAACTGTCACGCGCGGCCACCTGATTGCGCTTTCACAGCCGAAAAGTTCCTCTAGCCCAAACGATATGAGCGTAAGTAGCTATCAAATACATAGCAGATGAATCCCGCATCACAACTCGAAGACAAGCCCGACGAGCACTTTATGCAGCTCGCGCTAGCGCAGGCCGCGCTGGCAGGGCAGGCGGGCGAGGTGCCGGTAGGCGCTGTCGTGGTGTGCAACGGCCAAGCCATTGCCACCGGCCGCAACTCACCGATTGAAGGCCATGACCCAACGGCGCATGCTGAAATCATCGCCCTGCGCGCAGCTGCAAAAGTGCTGGGCAACTACCGGCTGGTTGACTGCACCTTGTACGTCACCCTGGAGCCCTGCGCCATGTGCAGCGGCGCCATGTTGCATGCCAGACTCAAGCGCGTGGTGTTCGGTGCGTTTGATGCCAAAACCGGTGCAGCTGGTTCAGTCATCAATCTGTTTGACCAGCCGCAACTGAACCACCAAACTGAGTTACAAGGCGGTGTGCTGGCGGATCAATCTACCAAATTGCTCAAAGATTTTTTTAGCCAGCGCCGCCAGGAAAAGCGTGCACAAGTGTTGCTCGGCCGCTCTGAAATTTAAGGTGGTTAAAAACTAAAAGCTGATGTAGCCAAAGCGTTATGTGAGCAAGCAGCTATTTATTTAATAGCAAATGAATCAGTCACACCGGTAGCAAAGCGCAAAGCGTGTCAGTGCTACAAAATTTGCGACCACCCAAAAAAAAAGCCACGTCACTCATTGAATGACAAGACTGTTTGATTCTGGCGGAAGAGGCGGGACACATCTTGCAATCCCATTTTCTTCAACAAAATCATAGGCTTAGTAGCGGGTTGATGAATTTTACTGCTACCAAATTCGATACCACTGGTAGCAATCGTCATGCTAACGCAGGTTCTTAATTGATGCGGAGAAAGCGGGCTGCAAACGTGCGGGTTGAAAATGTGAGCTAAAGTCAAACGTTCAGAGGCACCTGTTGACAATACAGATGAAAGAGAAGTAACAATGAATTTCTACGCATTTTTCGCCTCACTAATTGGTGCTGTTGTATTTTTCTGGGCAGTACCTAAACAATTCGGTCACTTGCAAACCGTCAATCCATGGATTTCAATT
>JAYWGO010000077.1:0-20624 GCA_043778205.1 Polaromonas sp.
CTTCGCGGCTGTCCCCCGTTGCGGCCTAGGGCCGCGGCCTCCTCCTTTATGCCGCTGCGCTGAGTACACCGCCGGCCTGCTCTAGCGAAGTGGCGGTTCATCAAACGTCTTTGCCCCAACCAGCCCAGTACGCAGCCCTGGCGCTTGGTATGGACGGCGTAGCGGCATAAAGGAGGAGGCCGCGGCCCTAGGCCGCAACGGGGGACAGCCGCGAAGCTGAGTACACCGCCGGCCTGCTCAGGTACAAAACAAAGGCAAGACAAGCTAAGATAAGAACATGACCTACGAAAACATCCTTACCAAAACCGAAGGCCCAACCGCCATCATCACCCTTAACCGCCCTAAACAGCTCAACGCGCTCAACGCCGGCCTGATGCAAGAGCTGGGCGCGGCCCTTAAAGCCTTTGATGCCGACGAGGCCGTAGGCTGCATCATCATCACCGGCAGCGAAAAAGCCTTTGCCGCCGGGGCTGACATTGGTGCCATGGCCAGCTACAGCTTTGCCGATGTGTACAAAAACGACTACATCACCCGCGACTGGGAGACCATTCGCAGCATTCGCAAACCCGTGATTGCTGCGGTAGCAGGCTTTGCCTTGGGCGGCGGCTGCGAGCTGGCCATGATGTGCGACTTTATTATTGCTGCTGACAACGCCAAGTTTGGCCAGCCCGAGATCAAGCTGGGCATCATCCCCGGCGCGGGCGGCACCCAGCGCCTGCCGCGTGCGGTGGGCAAAGCCAAGGCCATGGACATGGCACTGACGGGCCGCATGATGGACGCCACTGAGGCCGAGCGCGCAGGCCTGGTCAGCCGTGTAGTGCCGCTGGACAAGCTGATGGAAGAAGCCCTGGGCGCAGCGCTGATGATTGCTGACTATTCCCAGATCGCCGTGATGGCGGCCAAAGAGTCGGTTAACCGCGCTTTTGAGGGGGCCTTGGCCGACGGCATTATGTTTGAGCGGCGCATGTTCCACGCGCTGTTTGCCACACAAGACCAAAAAGAGGGCATGGACGCTTTTGTAGGCAAGCGCAAGGCGCAGTTTAAGCACCAGTAACAGCCTGCTTGGGCGCTACTTTGTTCCAAAGCTGCAATTTAGCTTTTTCGCTCAGTTAACAGCCGCGTTTGTACCATCCAGCCTAAAGTTACCGCCGCGCACGTGGTGGCCAACCACACCACCCATGCTGCGCTAGGCTGGCCTGTAGCCTGGCTGTGCACCAGCCAGCTGACTGCGCAAATAGAGACCACCACTGCCCATTGCCACATCGCTGTTTGCCAAATGCAGGGCCAGCGCTGGCATACCCACACGCCCGTTAAGCCGGCCAGCCAACCCAGGCTGGCACCTGCCAGTACATCCAGGGGCCAATGTGCACCTACTGCAACGCGCGACGCGCCTACCAAGCATGCCAACGCTACGGTAGCCACGTTCATCCACCGCTTGGTTACGGCACGGGGGTGTAGGTCGTGGCAGGCGCACACTGCAGCGGCAGCGGCAAACGCGGTGATGGTATGGCCCGATGGAAAACTGTTTCCGGTAAGCCAAACACCCACCACATTAAATTGGGCGGGGTCAATTAAATCAGCAGGCCGTGGCGCGTCAAAAAAGCGTTTGAAAGCCAGCGACAAGAAACCTCCCGCAGGTATGGCCGCGACAATCGCCACCACAATTTGTGGACGCAGCAGCATCAGAGGCGACAGCAAACACACCAGCACAGAGGTGTTGCCCAGCATGGTCAAAGCAGCCCACATACCAGGGGCATGGTCTGCGGCCCAAGCATTAAAAAGCAAGAACATATCTCGCTGCGGTACTTTCCATGTATGCAGCCATACCGCCAAGCCAAAGCCTGCCAAAGCAGGTGCTGCAAAGGCTAAAAACTGCCATACAGTCCATGCCTGCCGGGGCCAAACCCGTGCAGACACAAGTGCCGTGCTGACAGAGGCAAGCTGTTTGGAACGTTGGATGCGCTTCATGGCAGGCTGTCCATGCGCCAGCGCTGGCAGTGCAGAAAATTAAAATGCGCTATCTGGCGGCCTGCGCGCAGCACTGGCATTTGCCCAAGATAGTCGCAGCGCTCAAACTGTTTTGGCCCCACAGGCGGGGTAAAACTCATCTGCGACCAGTCCACCAGCAGCACAGACTCTTGCGGCTGTACAGCACCAAACCACAAGTCAAACTGGTCGCGGCGTTGGTCAATCACTTTGACGGGCACAGGCTTTGCGTACCAAGCTAGCCTGCTGGCAAGCGTCCAGTTCATAACCGCCAAGCTACTGATCTGGTAGCGCTGGGCTAAGGCTTGCGCTTGCTGCGCGGCTTGTGGCCAGCCGTGCACGTCGGCAAAGGGGTTGGCTGGCCGCTGGCTTGCATCTGCCCCAGGCAGGCTGACGGCTTGCGCGCCGGTCTCGCTGCCGGTGCCGCCTGCCACCATGCAAAGTAAAACCGCTGCAAACCCAGTGGCTTGTGCTGCCGCAAGGCTTAAGACCCAGCGTTTGCGTTTTTGCCACAGCGCGGTTAGTGCAACAGCCGCGGGCGGTATCAGCGCCAGACAGGCGGGTGTCGCCCAGTGCGGCAGCGCGCTGCCTCGGCCTGACAGGTAAGCCAGCAGCAGCAATGTGGGCAGCGCAAAGCTGCCACAAAAAAACCCAGCACTGGGCGGTGCCTGTTGTGCGGGCTGCGCCACAAACCGATCACGCCAGGCCAGCGGCAGCAGCAAACCGTGGGCGAGCAAGACCACCAGTACAAACACCAGCACTTTGCGCAGCTTCCATTCGCCACTGCCTTGCGCATGGCCCAGCTGGTAGGCCAGCGAGATCCAATCGTGCTGGGCATTCCAGGCAAACACCGGCACTACGCACAATGCGGCCACGCTGACAGCCAGCCAAGGCCCGCGCTGAGCTAACAAGCGCCAACCATGGGCACGCAGCAGCACCACCGCAGCGCCCAGCGCCAGCAGCACGGCGGTGTATTTGGCCAGCCCCGCCAAACCCAGGCACAAGCCCAGCGCCAGCCACAGCGGCGTACTAGACCGTTGGGGCGCATGGCACAGCAGCCAGCAGACGGCCATCACGGCGCAGGTGAGCGGCATCAACAGGCTGTCGGGTACCAGCGCCAAGCCCAGCAAGTGCGGCAATGGGCTGATCAGCAGCAGCCACGCATCTAGCCGTATGCCGGCCCAAAATGGCAAACTAGTACCGGCAAACAAAGTGTCTGACAAACGCACTATGCCCAGCGCCGTCAGCACCCAGCACAGCGTTGGCACCACCCGCATGGCCAGGTCGCTACCGCCTAGCTGCAAGGCGGGCCACTGCAGCCAGCCTACCAAGGGCGGGTGGTCAAAATAACTCCAGTCAAGATGGCTGGCGTACAGTGCGTAGTGGGCTTCGTCTACCGACAAGTTCACCGCCAAAGCCAGCGCCAAGTGCAACCCAGTGCCCAGCGCCAGCATAGCCCACACCCAGCGCTGGCGTAGCAGCTGGGTTAACCAAGCAGGAGCCAAGGTGTACATGGTGATGCGGCAACAACGCCAATTCAGTGGCTAATTTGTGAATCTTAGAACGGCTTGCGGTGTACAAGGCTATAAGCTGAATTACGCTAACTTTACCCGATTGGTCTGCAATTTACAGCATGCTACGGGCATGGCAAAACCACCAGCTACACACGGCCAATGGGCTGTAGCAGCTGAAAATGCGCTAAAATATCGCTGAAGGTGGTATAGCTCAGTTGGTTAGAGCGCAGCATTCATAATGCTGAAGTCGGTGGTTCAAATCCACCTACCACCACCACTTTAGCCCTGATTTTGCGTTTAAACCGTCTGCCAAGTGTGTGTTTTTCACCATGGGGCATGCTGCAAATGGGTTGACTTTGCAAGCACTGTGCCCCACAGTGCTTTTTTATTGCCCAAATTTAGCTTGTAAGGCCAGCCTTGCTGGCCAAATATCCGATTAACAGCCTCTGGATGTACACCATGAACCGCTGCACTGCGTTGCCTTTGTCCCCACCCAAGCTTAGGATTACTCCTAAAAATATAGCTGCCCGTGCAGCATTTCCTTGGGCCAAAGCCCTTTTTGTCTTAAATTTAACTATTTTGGCTGCTACCCCAGCCATTGCAGAAGAGGGCGTGGTGCTTTCAGCGCCTGAGGGCGGCGCGGTGGCGGGCGATTTCGTCGGGCGGCAGTTTCCGCCTGCCGCGCGGCGCGGCACGCTAGAGGTGCTGCAAGGGGCCGAAGTCATCCTGGACGGCAAGGCCGAGCGCCTGTCGCCCGGCGCACGCATTCGCGGCGTGAACAACATGCTGGTCATGTCGGGCGGCATGGTGGGGCAGCGCTATGTGGTTAACTTTACCCGCGATGCCTTTGGCAACGTACACCAAGTGTGGCTGCTGACCGCGCAAGAAGCCGCGCAAAAAATCAAAACCGCCACACCAGAGCGCAACTTTGTGTTTGGTTCTGAGGCCAATCAGCCTAAAACTGACGATGGCAAAACCGCCTTCAAAGACCTGCCCAAGTTTAAGCAGTAGCTAGCGCTACGGGCTAGCCCGCAGTTGGCCGCGCTGGTTACTGTGGCTAAGGCGCTGCGCAGTGTGCTAGCGCCGCCCTCAAGCAAACTTCCAAATATGCAAACAGGCCTAGGCCATTGCATAAAAGCACTAAAAAGTGCACTAATAGCCCTCTGTCCCAAGGAAATGCTGCACAAGCAGCTATTGAAACCATAGTAAGCAGGAATTGCACCATGAGCAAAAAAGTCTTTATCAAAACCTTCGGCTGCCAAATGAACGAATACGACTCGGACAAAATGGCCGATGTGCTGCACGCCGCCGAGGGCTACGAGAAAACCCAGAACGTGGAAGAAGCTGACCTGATTTTGTTTAACACCTGCTCGGTGCGCGAAAAAGCACAAGAGAAGGTGTTCAGCGACCTGGGCCGCATCAAGCACCTGAAGAAAAAGGGTGTCAAAATTGGCGTAGGCGGCTGTGTCGCAAGCCAAGAAGGCGCAGCCATCATCGCCCGCGCGCCCTATGTTGACATAGTGTTTGGCCCGCAAACCTTGCACCGCCTGCCCGACCTGCTGGCCAAGCGCGACAAAGAAAAACGCCCCCAGGTAGACATCAGCTTTCCCGAGATTGAAAAGTTCGACAACATGCCCCTGGCCCGCGTAGAAGGTGCCAGCGCCTATGTGAGCATCATGGAAGGCTGCAGCAAATACTGCAGCTACTGCGTGGTGCCCTACACACGCGGCGAGGAAGTGAACCGCCCGCTAGAAGATGTGCTGGTGGAAGTGGCCGGTTTGGTAGACCAAGGCGTGAAAGAAATTTCACTCCTTGGTCAGAACGTGAATGCCTACCGCGGCAGAATGACGAACACCGCAGGCGGTGTGGGCAACACAGGCGAGATGTGCGATTTCGCCACCCTCATCGAATACGTCGCCGACATCCCCGGCATAGAGCGCATCCGCTACACCACCAGCCACCCCAACGAATTTAGCCAAGCACTGATCGATGTTTACGATAAAGTGCCCCAACTGGTTAACCACCTGCACCTGCCCGTGCAACACGGCAGCGACAAAATACTGGCCGCTATGAAGCGCGGCTACACCTCACTCGAATACAAAAGCACCATCCGCAAACTGCGCGCCATTCGTCCCGGCATGCGCATGAGCAGCGACTTTATAGTGGGCTTTCCCGGCGAGACCGAAGACGACTTTGCCAAAATGATGAAGCTGATTGACGACATAGGCTACGACAACAGTTTTAGCTTCATCTACAGCCCCCGACCCGGCACACCTGCCGCCAACCTGCACGACGACACCCCGCACGACGTCAAACTCAAACGCCTGCAACACTTGCAAAAAGTCATCGACGGCAGCACTGACCGTATCAGTAACTCCCTGGTAGGCACCACCACCCGCATCTTGGTAGAAGGCCCTTCTCGCCGCAGCAGCACCGCAGCCCCCGAGCTAATGGGCCGCACCGAGTGCAACCGCGTAGTCAACTTCCCCGCCAGCCCGCAGGCCCTGCGCTTGGTGGGGCAGATGATGGACATTGAGGTGACGGAGCGATTGGGGTATTCGCTGCGGGGCCGGGTGCCGACAGTTGAAGGCATTGCACTGATTTGAGCGCCCGTAAGCCTAAACAATCAACTGCATTAATTGACCAACAGCCGCTGGTGATAACGAAAAGCGGAGAAGCAATGGCTGTGCTGCAAGACGTGATTTGGTTCGAAAAGAACCAAGATACGATGGCCTTGCTGAAAATACTGGCCTTGGGCAATGTGCAGATTGCAAAGAAGCAGGTTACGCCAGCGGCAATAGCTTTCGCCAAAGTGCGCCGTCTGAAGCATCTTCAAAAGCCCTAGAGATTAAATAGCTTAAACAGAGCTGTAGTATTTAAGCCAAATAGCCCTATGGCCCAAGGAAATGCTTAATGAGTAGCTATTAATTATGAAGCAAGCCCGCGACGCAAAAAGCCAGGCTATTTAGCCCCTCGGCAAGCGTCTGAGCAGTATTTCACTTGTTCCCAGTTCTTGGCCCAGCTTTTGCGCCAGGTCATGGTGCGGCCACACACCGTGCACAGTTTGCTGGGCAAAGAAGCTTTGTTGCCTTTAAAGCTTTTGGGGGTGGTGCCAGATTTTTTGTCTGCCATGGTGGGGTGCTCAAAAGGTCAATTCAGCCGCGCCTAAACTTAGTCTAGCCTAGCCTAGCCCAAGCTGTTGTGGTAGTGGTGGGTATCGGTGCGGTAATAGCCTAGGCGCAGCTCCATGGGCACGTCGTTGTAGGTGTAGGCGGTGCGCTCAACACTGAGCAGTGGCGTGCCGGGGGCAACCTGCAGCAAGGCGTCCAGACCGTCGGCAGCGGGCACGGCGCGTATTTTTTCGTCAGCGCGCACCATGCGCACGTTAAATTCAGTTTCAAACAGCGCGTACATCGGGCCGTGGTAGGCGCTTAAGCGCTCTGCGGTAAGGCCTTTAAAGGGCGTGGCGGGCAGCCACAGGTCTTCCACAATGGTGGGCACGCCGCCGTAGCTGAGCACGCGGCGTGCTTGCAGTACTGCGTCGTTGGTTCTTAAGGCCAGCGCGCGGGCTACTTCGGCGCTGGCCTTGGTGCGGCGGCAGTCCACGATGTCGCGTTGGGCTGGGCCTTCGCTGCCGGGCGCGCCTTGGTCGGGCACCAGTTTCAGAAAGCGAAACTGCACATGGTTTTCAGCATGGGTGGCTACAAATGTGCCTTTGCCTTGGCGGCGCACCACCAGGTTGCCAGTGGCCAGCTCGTCAATGGCTTTGCGCACGGTGCCCTGGCTTACGCGGTAACGGGCGGCCAGGTCCATCTCTGAGGGTATTGCCTCGCCCGGCTTCCATTCGCCCGACTGCAGGCTGTGCAAAATCAGGCTTTTGATTTGGCTGTACAGCGGGCTAAAGGCAGGCGTAGCACTGGCCAAGTCATCAAGGGCAGAGGGGGGAACGGCAGCCATGGTGGTTAGTGGAAAACTGGAACAAGGTCGTGAAAGTAGGGCTTGAAATACACAAATTACATCATATCTTATATAAGACATAAGACAAATTGACCGAACCCTCTTTTCGAGGGTAAACTCTAGCGTTTAGTGGCTTTGGTGGTGCATTTTTTAGCCTGTGACACGCTTTTTTCACAGTTGGCTGGCAAAGTTACGTTCAAGTTTCTTAATCTAAATTGGAGTTTCCCCCATGAGCAAAACCCCCGTTCGCGTAGCCGTTACTGGCGCCGCTGGTCAAATTGGTTACGCATTGCTGTTTCGCATCGCCAGTGGCGAAATGCTGGGCAAAGACCAACCTGTGATTTTGCAGCTGCTGGAAGTGCCGGTAGAAGGGCCACAAAAAGCCCTCAAGGGTGTGATGATGGAGCTGGACGACTGCGCCTTCCCGCTGCTGGTGGGCATGGAAGCGCACAGCGACCCAATGACCGCTTTCAAAGACACCGACTACGCTTTGCTGGTGGGCTCACGCCCGCGCGGCCCCGGCATGGAGCGCGCTGAGCTGCTGGCGGTCAACGGCGCTATTTTCACCGCCCAAGGCAAGGCACTGAACGCTGTGGCCTCACGCAAGGTCAAAGTGCTGGTGGTGGGCAACCCGGCCAACACCAACGCCTACATCGCTATGAAGAGTGCGCCTGATCTGCCGCGCAAAAACTTCACCGCCATGCTGCGCCTGGACCACAACCGTGCGCTCAGCCAAATTGCCGCCAAAACCGGCAAGGCTGTGGCCTCGATTGAAAAACTGGCCGTATGGGGCAACCATTCGCCCACCATGTACGCCGACTACCGCTTTGCCACGGTGTTAGGAGGCCCCTCCGGTAGCGACGTTGAAAGCGTCGCCAAAATGATCAACGACCAAGAGTGGAACGCCAACACCTTCCTGCCCACCGTGGGCAAGCGCGGCGCTGCCATCATCGAAGCACGCGGTGTCTCGTCTGCAGCCTCTGCAGCCAACGCCGCCATCGACCACATGCGCGACTGGGCGCTGGGCACCAACGGCAAATGGGTCACCATGGGTATCCCTTCCGACGGCCAGTACGGCATTCCCAAAGACACCATGTTTGGCTTCCCGGTTACTTGCGAAGGTGGCGACTACAAACCAGTGGAAGGCTTGGCCATTGACGAGTTCAGCCAGGCTTGCATTAACAAAACCTTGGCGGAGCTGCAAGGCGAGCAAGACGGCGTAAAGCATTTGCTGTAGGCCAACATGGCCCACCCGCGCGACGTGTTGTTAGGTTCGCTCTCTGGCAGATTGCATCTGCCGGTGTGCGACCATTACAGCGGCACCGAGCTGCGCATGCAAAAAAGCCTGGCCCTGCAGGCAGAGATGATTGACGAGCTGGGCGCTTGCGTGTTCGATGCCACGCTAGACTTGGAAGACGGAGCCCCCGTGGGAGGTGAGGTTGACCATGCACATATGGTGGTAGCCCAAGTAAATGCTGCAAAGTCAGCTATTAAAAAAGTAGTAAAGGCGCAAGCTCGCATTGGCGTGCGCGTGCACGCCGTGGGCCACCCGGCCTTTGCCAGTGACATCGACATCGTGGTGCGCGGTGCGGGCCAGCACCTGGCTTACGTCACCGTGCCCAAGGTAGAGTCGGCAGGCGATGTGCAGCGCGCGGTTGATGCGCTAGCGCTGTGTGGTGGCGCGCACATTCCTTTGCACGTACTGGTCGAGTCGCCAGCGGCTGTGCACCAGGTGTTTGCCATTGCCGCGCACCTGCGGGTGCAGTGCATTAGCTTTGGGTTGATGGATTTTGTCTCGTCGCACGGTGGTGCTATTGGGGCCCAGGCTATGGGCAGTGCAGGGCCGCTTAGCCAATTTGGCCACCCGCTGGTGCTGCGCGCCAAGTTGGAGATTGCCGCTGCCTGCCATGCCTACGGTAAAGTGCCCTCGCATTGTGTGGTCACCGAGTTTACCGACACCGCGGCCCTGCAAAGCGCCGCCCTGCAGGCTAAAAACCAGCTGGGTTACAGCCGCATGTGGAGCATCCATCCCGCGCAAATACGCCCCATTCTGGCCGCCTTTGCCCCCACGGAGGCCGAGGTAGACATAGCCAGCCACATTGTGCAAGCTGCTGCTGCAGCCCATTGGGCACCTACCCACTACGCTGGCCAGTTGCACGACCGGGCCAGCTACCGCTATTATTGGCAAGTCATTGAACGCGCGCAGCGCACAGGGCGCAGCCTGCCCAGCGCTGTGCAAGACTATTTTCTCGTCAGCTAACCTTAAACTAACCATCCACTGGAGACTTTATGCGCTACTTTAAAACCACTGCTACTTTCAATTTGGCTTGCGCGCTGGCTTTGACTGCATGCACCTTGGCCAGCCCCGCCTGGGCCCAAGCACCTGCTAAACCGGCCGCTAAGCCTGCCGCTAAAGCGCCTGCCAAAGCCGCTGCGGCTGCCGTAGTGCTTACCCCCGTGCAAATGGGCATTGCCCAAATCGTCACCACCGGCCGCATTGCCTGCGCCGACGGCCAAAGCGTGACCATCACCCCAGATGCCAAGGTCGCTGGCGCGTTCGATGTTCAATTTGGCAAGGCCAGGTACGACGTGGTGCCCATGCCTACCAAAACAGGTGCAGTGCGTTTAGAAGATGCTAAAAGCGGCATCGTGTTTATGCAGCTGGCCAATAAGTCCATGCTGTTTAACGAAAAACAAGGCAAGCGCCTGGCCGACGACTGCATCAGCCCATCGCAAAAAGCAGTGGCCGATGCCATGCTGGCCAATCCCACCGCTGGTGTCTTGGAAGCACCGGCAAAGTAACACCGTTCGCTATTGATACTGTAGCTGCTTGTGCACTATTTTATTGGTTGAAACACATATTTAGTTCATCAAAGGAGCCCACCATGCCATCTGCATTCATGCAAACCTACCAAGCCCACGTGGCTGAGCGCGCCGCTTTAGGCATTCCGCCGCTGCCCCTGTCGCCCAAACAAACCGCAGAGCTGATAGAGCAGCTCAAGGCCCCCACCACTGGCGAAGAAGCCCAGCTGGTCGCGTTGATTACCCACCGCGTGCCAGCCGGCGTGGACAATGCAGCCAAGGTTAAAGCGTCGTACCTGGCTGCGGTGGCGCATGGCACTGAAAAGTGCGCCCTGATTTCGCGTGAGCAGGCCACCCAGTTGCTAGGCACCATGCTGGGCGGCTACAACCTAAGCCCGCTGATCGACCTGCTGGACGATGCAGTCACTGCCAGCGTAGCGGCGGCTGGGCTGAAGAAAACCTTGCTCATGTTTGACCAGTTCCATGACGTGAAAGCCAAGGCTGACAAAGGCAATGCCCATGCCAAAGGCGTGCTGCAAAGCTGGGCCGATGCCGAGTGGTTTACCTCGCGCCCCGAGGTGCCCAAGTCCATCAAACTCACGGTATTCAAAGTACCCGGCGAGACCAATACCGACGACCTCTCGCCCGCCCCAGACGCGTGGAGCCGCCCTGACATTCCGCTGCACACACTGGCGATGCTGAAAAACAAACGCGACGGCGCACCTTTTACCCCGGAAGAAGATGGCAAGCGCGGCCCGATTGCGCAGATCAACGCGCTGCATGCCAAAGCCCAAGCCTCTGGTGCCGTAGTGGCCTACGTGGGCGACGTGGTGGGCACGGGCTCGTCACGCAAGTCAGCTACCAACAGCGTGCTGTGGTTTACCGGCGACGACATTCCGTTTATCCCTAACAAGAAGTTTGGCGGCGTGTGTCTGGGAGCCAAAATTGCGCCCATTTTCTACAACACCATGGAAGATGCAGGCGCATTGCCCATCGAGCTGGACGTGAGCCAGATGGACATGGGCGACGTGGTTGAGCTGCGCCCGTACGAAGGCAAAGCGTTCAAGGACGGTAAAGAAATTGCGTCGTTCCAAGTTAAAAGCGAGGTGCTGTTTGACGAGGTGCGCGCCGGTGGCCGCATTCCACTGATCGTGGGCCGTGGCCTGACCACCAAGGCGCGCGAAGCACTGGGCCTGCCCGTCTCCACCTTGTTCCGTTTGCCTACCCCGCCAGTTACTTCGACCAAAGGCTTTACGCTGGCGCAAAAAATGGTCGGCCGTGCCTGCGGCCTGCCTGAGCTTAACGGGCAACAACAAGGCGTGCGTCCCGGCACCTACTGCGAGCCTAAGATGACCTCGGTGGGCTCCCAAGACACCACAGGCCCAATGACGCGCGATGAGCTCAAAGACCTGGCCTGCCTGGGCTTTAGCTCTGACTTGGTGATGCAGTCTTTCTGCCACACCGCCGCCTACCCCAAACCCGTGGATGTCAAAATGCACCACGAGCTGCCCGACTTCATCAGCACGCGCGGCGGCATCAGCCTGCGCCCAGGTGACGGCATCATCCACAGCTGGCTTAACCGCATGCTGCTGCCTGATACCGTGGGCACCGGCGGCGACAGCCACACGCGCTTTCCGATTGGCATCAGCTTTCCTGCAGGCTCGGGCTTGGTGGCGTTTGCCGCCGCTACCGGTGTCATGCCGCTGGACATGCCAGAGAGCGTGCTGGTGCGCTTTAAAGGCGTGATGCAGCCGGGGGTGACGCTGCGCGACCTGGTGCACGCTATTCCGCTGTACGCCATCAAGGCCGGGCACTTGACTGTGGCCAAGCAAGGCAAGGTCAACCTGTTTTCTGGCCGCATCTTAGAGATTGAAGGTTTGCCAGATCTGAAGATTGAGCAAGCATTTGAGCTGGCCGATGCCTCTGCAGAACGCTCTGCAGCGGGTTGCACGGTAGCACTCAACACGGCACCAGTCATTGAGTATTTGAACAGCAACATTGCACTTTTAAAGAGCATGATCATCAACGGCTACGCAGACGCGCGCACCATCCAGCGCCGTATTGGCGAGATGCAAAAGTGGCTGGCCAACCCTTCGCTGCTGAAAGCCGACAAAGACGCTGAATACACCGCCGTGATTGAGATCGACCTGGCCGAGATCACCGAGCCTATCGTCTGCTGCCCCAACGACCCAGATGATGCAAAAACTCTCAGCGACGTAGCGGGTGCCAAAATTGACGAAGTGTTTATCGGCAGTTGCATGACCAACATTGGCCACTTCCGCGCAGCATCCAAGCTGCTAGAAGGCAAGCGCGACATCCCCGTCAAACTGTGGATGGCCCCGCCCACCAAGATGGACGCCGACCAGCTGACCCGCGAAGGCCATTACGGCGTGTTTGGTGCCGCAGGCGCGCGCATGGAAATGCCCGGCTGCAGCCTTTGCATGGGCAACCAAGCGCAAGTTAAAGAAGGTGCCACAGTCATGTCTACCAGCACCCGCAACTTCCCCAACCGCCTAGGCAAAAACGCCAATGTGTACCTGGGCAGTGCCGAGCTATCGGCCATCTGCTCCAAGCTAGGCCGCATTCCCACCAAAGCCGAATACTTGGCCGACGTTACCGCGCTGAACAAAGACAGCGCCAACGTGTACAAGTACATGAACTTTGACCAGATGGAAGACAGTGAGAAAGTGGCGGCTTAAGCCAATGGCTGTGCGTTCAGCATGCCCATATTGATAGGCGAAGCTTCGCGGCGTACAGGTGCCAGTATCAAAGCGATACGCCTGTACGAAAGCTTAGGCCTTATCGGTGTGCCCCTGCGCACCGGGCACTACCGCATGTACAACGATGAGGCGCTAGCGACGCTGCGTTGTATCAAACAAGCGCAAGTCTTGGGTTTTACGCTCAGCGAAATGCGGGCTTTGCGTTTGCCAAAGAGTGAGGGTTTTGACGTGGCCCGTTTTGAAGCGGCTGTGCAAAACAAGCAATCTGCTTTGGCAATGCAAATCGAGTTTTACCAAAAACAAATTCAAGATTTGGCGGCATTGCAGGCGCAAGTTGCTTCCCCCAGCTTTTGCCAACCCAACACTTTGTAATGCCTTGCACGCGCGTTGTGCTAACCCTTAACGCAGTCGACGCGCAAGTTCAACCACCTTGCTTTGCCACTTGGCCCGCTGCAGGTCGCTAGAGCCTTGTACAGGGCCAAACTGGGCCAGTTTGACAGGCTTGACACCAACCCACTCCAAAATAGTCAGGCGCATTTGGTTGTGGCCTGGCATGCGGTACACCCAGCGAAAATACCAAGCGGGCGTGTCTAAAGTGACTATCAGCTGGGCAGAGCGCCCGGTCATTAATTTGTCCCAAAACACGGAATTTTTTCGGTATGCAAAGGCAAAACCAGGGTTTAAAACACGGTCGAAAAACCCCTTAAGCAGCGCTGGCATAGAGCCCCACCATATGGGGTAAACAAATACCCAGTGCTCTGCCCATTGCAACGTTTCTTGGGCTAACTTCAAATCTGCTTCGAGTGGTTGCGCTTGCCTGTAGCCTGCACGCAAGACAGGGTCAAACTGCATGCTAGACAGGTCAATCCAGCGCAGGCTATGGCCCTGTGCCTGCGCCGCTGTGGCATAGGCGTGCGCCAAACTTGCGCAGTAGCTGTCGGGGTTAGGGTGCCCTAATATGATGGCGATTTTCTTCATGGTTGCATGCTTTACGTGGTTAAAACATGCAGCTTAAAGTCTCCCCTTTGGGGCAGAGTCAAGGGCGCAGTTGCGCAGATGCAACTTTAGGGATGGCGAACCCTGCACTCAGCTAGCGCAAGCTCTTTGCTTGGTATAAGCCTCACAGCCCTGGACTGTTGAAAACTTTACCAAGTTTTGGAGCGCTCAACGCTTTCCCACTGGGTGCCACGTACCGTGTAAAGACTCACTGTTCCTTCGCGCTGCTCACCCTTGTCAGTCCAGCGCATGGTACCGGTGATGGGGGCAAAGCCTTCTAAGCTGCGCAGCGTTTGGGTAATTTTTACTGGATCAGCGCTGTCTGCTTTTTTGATTGCAGCTGCCAAAATATACATGGCATCGTAGCTGTAATGGCTTGCGTACACTGGCGCGGTTTTGAAAGCCACCAGGTACTCACTGGCAAAATTCCTGCCGTTAGGGAACTCATTCACATCCAGCACGGGCGACGTTGCAATCATGTTTTTTACTTTACCGGCGTGCTCTACCATGCCCGCAGTTTTCAGCGCGTCTGTACCCAAAATGTTGATTTGCTTGCTGTAGTCGATTTTTTCAAGTTCTGTGATCAAGGCAATAACTTGGAAGTCGCTCAATGTGCTGACCACGACCTCAATGCCATCGGCTTTAATTTGGGCTGCCAAGGCCGCGAAATCCTTGGTTTTCTCATCAAATGACTGGCGCAGCGCGATTGTTTTTTTGCCTTCTAGGATGCTTGCAACAGAGTTGGCCAGGCTTTTGCCATAGGTACTACCGTCGTCCACAATAGCGAATTTATTGCGTGTAATGCGGTTAATTGCATAGCTGCCCACAGCGCGTGCCTGCAGGTTATCGTTAGCTACCAAGCGAAAGGTAGTTGGTAAGCCCAGTTCAGTGAACTTGGGGTTGGTCGAAATAGCCAGTTGCGCAATGTTTTTTTGTGCGTATATGGGTGCAGCTTGGATGCTGGCATCGGATGTCAAATGTCCAATCACGGCGACAGCACCAGAGTCCACCATCAACTGTGCAATTTTTTTAGCCTCTTCGGAGCTGCCTTTGTCGTCCATCGCCACGATTTCAAATTTCACAGACTTACCCGCAACTTTAAAACCTTTCTTGTTCACCTCGTTGACCGCTAATTGCAGACCATTGCGCATGTCATTACCCAAAGCAGCCAGGTCGCCAGACAAAGGCTGCGCCAGTCCTATTTTGATCGTGGTTGGCGCTAAATCGCAGGCAGTTAAAGTCAATGCAGTGGCTGCTATAGCGGCCACACTGAGGACAGTTCGGCGCGTAAAGAGTTTTTTCATGGAGGAACCTTGTGTTGAGGTGTAGAACTGCCTATGCACACCATAGGTTGAACAGTCAAAATTGAACTGTAGGCTGCATTGCCCAGCCTGTGCAGTTAAACAGCGTATTGAGCAGACCATAGCGGCACAAAGTGTGAATAACTGCGCTTGGCTGCGCAGTTATTGCCACAGTTATTGGCCGCCACATTGCTAGTGAGCGGAGTCTATTTTTTGACGTGATGCGCAATCAAACAACCTAGATGCACATCTGGCACACGGGCATCTAACGTGATTAGCAGCCAAGACAGTTAGCGTAGAATCGTCACAAATAAGTCACAAAATTGAAATACTCTTTACCAGGCAATCCATGTTCTTTGGCAAACTCCTCCCCCGTGAAGGCAACTTCTTTGAAATGTTCAACCAGCATGCGGACCGCATCGTAGAGGCGGCTCGGGCTTTTTCCCAACTGGTGGCCAACTACAGTGATGCCCATTTGCGCGAACAGTACAACCGCGATGTAGACAACGCTGAGCGCGCTGCTGACCGCGTGACGCACGATGTCAACAAGATGCTGCACCAAACCTTTATCACGCCGATTGACCGTGAGCAGATCCACAAGCTGATCAACACCATGGACGATGTGGCCGATTTGATCCAAGACTCGGCAGAGACGATGGCACTGTACGACGTGAAGGTGATGACCGACGATATCAAACGGCTTACCGACATCAGCGTGCGCTGCTGCGAGCGCTTGGCATCTGCAGTCAAAATGCTCAGCACCATCAGCGACAAAAACACCGCCGAAGCGGCCCTGAAAACCTGCGAAGAAATTGACAAGCTAGAGTCGGATGCGGACCGCGTGATGCGCAGCGCCATGAGCAAACTGTTTCGTGAAGAGCCCGATGTGCGCGAGCTGATCAAGCTCAAGGCCGTGTACGAGTTGCTAGAGACGATTACCGACAAGTGTGAAGATGTGGCCAATTTGATTGAGGGCGTGATCCTCGAAAATTCCTAATTTAATAGCGTTGTAACATTTATGGATAACGCTCAGCCCACCCTTTGGGTCATCTTCATGTTGTTGTTTTTGGCTTTTGCCTTTGACTACATGAACGGTTTTCACGATGCCGCCAATTCAATTGCCACGGTGGTGTCCACAGGTGTGCTGCGCCCAGGCCAAGCCGTGCTGTTTGCAGCCTTCTTTAACTTTGTCGCGTATTTTGTATTTCATCTTAGCGTCGCAGCGACGATTGGCAAGGGCATTGTGCTGCCCAATATTGTGGATACGCATGTGATCTTTGGTGCGCTGGTGGGTGCGATCACATGGAACATTGTGACCTGGTACTACGGCATTCCCAGCAGCTCGTCGCACGCGCTGATCGGCGGTATTGTGGGCGCGGTGATTGCCAAGGCAGGTGCCAGTGCGCTGATCGCCACGGGCGTTTTCAAAATCGTGGCGTTTATTTTTATCTCACCGCTTTTGGGTTTTATTTTAGGGTCATTGATGATGGTGGCCGTAGCCTGGGTGTGCAGGCGCGCCAGCCCATCGCAAACGGACCGTTGGTTTCGCCGTCTGCAGCTGGTGTCGGCAGCGGCCTACAGCCTGGGCCACGGCGGTAACGATGCACAAAAAACAGCGGGCATTATTTGGCTGCTGCTGATTGTGGCCACCACCTCTGGCGTGCAAGGCTTGCCCACTTGGATGGTGGCGACCAAAGACTATTTGCCCGGTTGGGTGGTGATAGCTTGCTATGTTTGCATTAGCGCCGGCACCATGTTTGGCGGCTGGCGGATTGTGAAAACCATGGGCCAAAAGATCACCAAACTTAAACCGGTGGGTGGGTTTTGTGCTGAAACGGGTGGTGCCATTACGTTGTTTACTGCCACTGCAATGGGTATTCCAGTGTCTACCACGCACACCATCACGGGCGCTATTGTGGGCGTAGGCAGCACGCACCGTATGAGCGCGGTGCGCTGGGGTGTGGCAGGCAACATTGTGTGGGCATGGATTTTTACCATCCCTGCATCGGCTTTTGTAGCCGCTATTGCTTACTGGCTAAGTTTGCAAATATTTTAGTGCTCTTAAATTAATAGCTACTTATTCAGCGTTTCCTTGGGTGACAGAGTTTTTTTCTTTTAAAACTCTTGGTTTATTGTGTTTTCTAAGGTCTTTGCAGATTGCTGTCCCAGCTTTTGTACATTAGCGCCGCTCGAGTGTGGCCTTGCTGCAAAATCTTGCGAAATCACGCGCAGGCACGTTAAGTATTTGCCCGTTTGGAAGTACGACGCGCCTTTCTCCAGATTTTCATCAAGGCCACACTCAATCAGCGCTTTGCCAGCTTGGTAGGCGTGCCTTCAAACCCGCTCCCATCACCTGACTGAGCTGAACAAGGCACACAAGCATTGCCGCGGGTTGTTAAAAAACCTCAGAGCAACAAGCTAAGCTGCTGCGAAATACATAACTAACTAGGCAGCGTTACCTGTAAGCAGTTTTAAGACTCTCATTGCGAGAGCCCCATATTTTTCGATGCAAAAAGCCGCCAAGCGTTTCCGCTGGCGGCTTTTGTTTTTTAGCTTGCTGAGATTACTTCTGCGGCTGCGCAGCGGCTTCAAAAGGCAGCTGCATGTCGCGCAGATCACGCTTGGTCTCTACCAGTACCAGCGGGCTTTGGTCGATGACCACGGCGGCTGGGCGCTCGCGTGGGATGTGCACTGGCTTGGGCTCTGCAGCTATTTGGGCTTGCACCGCCGCGATTTTGTCTGCGTTGGAGTTTACCCACTCTAGGCCTGAGCTGTTGGCCACTTGCGCCATGTCTGCCAAAGGCAGGGCATAGGTGGCCACTTTAGGCATGCTACGCACGCCTGCAGCGCTGCCAGGCGTTGCAGCTGGGCTACTGGCTGGGGTAGCTTGCACAGGCTGTGTAGCAGCTGCGTAAACAGAAGAAGCGGCAGGAACAAAGGCAGGAGCAGAAACGTGCGCAGATGCGGCTGCAAAAGCAGGCGCACTCACTGGGGCAGCGACTTGCGCAGCGACTTGTGCTGCAGTTGCGTTGGCCGAAGGTACTCCGTTTTCAGTAGCTGCTGGTGCATAGTTTGCTTGGGCCAACGGCTGGTTTTCATTTGAAACCTCACCATTGTTGCCTTCACGGCGCTCGCCACGCTCACGGCCATAACGGTCACGCGAACGGCGCTCGCGCGGTTCGCTACCATCAGCTCGGCGCTCGCGCGGTTCGCCGCCATCAGCTCGGCGCTCGCGGCGTTCGCCGTTGTTACCTTCGCTGTGCTGTTGGCTGTTGCCTGCGTCGCCGCTGTTGCCAGCAAAAACTGCCCCTCCATCCGATGCGGCTGCATCTGCGTGCATTGCACCGGCTGCGAGGCCGTTGTTTGTGGCGTTGTCGTTCATGCCATTGGATGAAGCATCGGCGTTTTCATTGCGTTCACTGCGCCCACGGCCTCGGCCGCCGCGTTCCCCACGTTCACGGCGGCCCTCTGGTCGGCCGTCGTTGCGTGTTTCTGTGCGTGGCTCATTGCGTTGCTCTGCACCGCCTTCTGCGTTGCCGCTGCTGTTATCGCGGCTTGCTTCGGCAACTTCTTCTCGGGCGATGCGCTCGGCACGCTGCATGGCGCGTTGTTCGGCGCTTTCTTGCAGGCTGTTTTGCGTGTCCAAGCCTAGGTTAGCGCTGGGGGTGGGGTTTTCGGTCGCTTGAATGTCTGCGCGGGGTGCGCGGTCACCGCGCTCGCCACCACGTTCACTGCGGCCACGGCCACCACGGCTGCCGCGCTCGGAACGGCCTTCGCCATCAGCACGGGGTTCGCGGGGCTCGAAACCTTCGCGTGGTGCGCGGTCCTCGCGTGGCGCGCGGTCATCACGTGGGGCGCGGTCGCCTTCACGGGGTGCTCGCTCTTCGCGTGGCGCGCGGTCACCGTCAGCTCTTGGCGCGCGGTCGCCGCCTTCGCGTGCAGGGCGGTCTGCACCCTCGCGCACGGGGCGGTCTCCATTTTCGCGGGGCGGACGGTCACCTCGGGGTGCGCGGTCGCCATCACGGCCACCACGGCCGCCACGGCCACGGCTGCGTTCGCCGCCACGCTCACCGTTGCGGCCTTCGCGCTCACCACCTTCACGGCCCTCTCGGGTACCTGCATCACGGCGCACGTCGCGGCCTTCGCTGCGGCCTGCGCGCTGGGTGCCCGCGTTACCGCTTTCTTCTTTTTTTGCTTCAACGGCGGTAGGCACTGCTGGGGCATCACTGCCGCCAAACAGGCTTTTGAGCCAGCCAAAAAAGCCACCTGCTGCAGGCGCTGCTGCCGCCAAGGCAGGGGCAGCTACTGGTGCAGCTAGGGGGCTGGGTGCTAGCGCTACAGGCGCTGGCATTGGCTTAGGCACCGCTGCGGGGGCTGGCGCGTCAGGCAATACCCCTTTGATGACGGGTGTTTGCTTGTTGGTAGGCTCTTGGCTACGGCGTGTTACGGTGGTGGGGTCTTCCACTTCTTCGGCCATTTTGTAGCTGGCATCTAGGTTGTCCAAGCGCGGGTCGTCGTGCTTCAAGCGCTCTAGTTTGTAGTTGGGTGTTTCTAGCGTTTTGTTCGGGATGATCAGCACATGCAGGCGCTGCTTTAGCTCGATCTTGGCAATCTCAGTGCGCTTTTCGTTTAGCAAGAAGCTAGCTACATCGACGGGCACTTGGCACAGCACGGCAGCGCTGTTGTCCTTTTGCGACTCTTCTTGGATGATGCGCAAAATTTGCAGTGCGCTTGATTCGGTGTCGCGCACATGGCCAGAGCCACCGCAGCGTGGGCAAGGAATCGAGGCACCTTCGGACAGGGTAGGGCGCAGGCGCTGGCGGCTCATTTCCATCAGGCCAAATTTGCTGATGGTGCCAAACTGCACGCGGGCACGGTCTTGGCGTAACGCGTCTCTGAGCCTGTTTTCTACGTCGCGGCGGTTGCGCGATTCGTCCATGTCGATAAAGTCGATCACTACCAAACCGCCCAAGTCGCGCAGGCGCATCTGGCGGGCCACTTCATCAGCGGCTTCGAGGTTGGTACGGGTAGCGGTTTCTTCAATGTCGCCGCCCTTGATGGCGCGTGCCGAGTTGACGTCAACGCTGACCAGCGCTTCGGTCTGGTCAATCACAATCGCGCCGCCTGATGGCAGCTGCACCGTGCGGGCGTAGGCCGATTCGATTTGATGCTCAATTTGGAAACGGCTGAACAACGGCGCGTCGTCGCGGTAGCGCTTCACGCGGTGCTCATGTTCTGGCATCACGTGTGCCATAAACTGCTTGGCTTGCTCGTACACGTCATCGGTGTCAAACAAAATATCGCCAATGTCGCTGTTGAAGTAATCGCGGATTGCGCGAATCACCAGC
>JAYWGO010000078.1:0-20525 GCA_043778205.1 Polaromonas sp.
GGACAAGCTCAACGGCGAGCACCTGACTTTGCGGCCCGAGAACACCCCCGGTGTGGTGCGCGCCGCTATAGAACATAACCTCACGTACGACGGCGGCAAACGCCTGTACTACATGGGCCCCATGTTTCGCCACGAGCGGCCCCAGCGCGGTCGCTACCGCCAGTTTTACCAGCTGGGTGCTGAGGCTCTGGGATTTGCCGGGCCTGAGGTAGACGCTGAGCTGATGCTGCTGGTGCACCAGCTGTTTGGCCGCTTAGGGCTGCAAAATGTGCGGGTTGAGCTCAACAGCCTGGGTGTGCCTGTAGAGCGCGCGGCGCACCGTGCGGCATTGGTCGCCTACTTTAACCAGCACGCCGATGCACTGGACGCAGATTCTCAGCGCCGTTTGCAAACCAACCCTTTGCGCATTTTGGACACCAAAAACCCTGCCATGCAAAGCATGGTGCAGGCTGCGCCGCAGCTGCTTAGCTACTTGGGCGAGGCCTCGCTTAAACATTTAGACACCGTTAAAAACCTCCTTACTGCCTGCGGCGTGCAGTGGACGGTTAACCCGCGCTTGGTGCGCGGGCTTGACTATTACAGCCACACGGTGTTTGAATTCATTACCGCTGAGCTGGGTGCACAAGGCACCTTGTGCGGCGGCGGGCGCTACGACGGGCTGTTTGAAACCCTGGGCGGCAAGCCTACAGCAGCAGTGGGCTGGGGCATGGGCATCGAGCGTGTGCTAGAACTGGTGAAAGAACAGTCGCTAGCGGGCAGGGCGCTGGTGCCCGATGTGTACGCGGTAGTGCCCGATGCAGCCGCCATGGCCACCGTAGCCACCACCTTGCAGGCCTTGCGCGCACTGGGCGTTAGCGTGCAAATGCATGCCAGTGCTGACGCTGGCGTGGGCAGTTTTAAAAACCAATTTAAAAAAGCCGATAGCAGTGGCGCACGCTACGCCCTGATTTTTGGCGCAGACGAGCTGGCGCAGGGCAAAGTGGCGCTTAAAGCCCTGCGCGGGTCTTCAGGCGGCTCAGGTGCTGCCGGTGAGGGTTTGGCAGCACAACAATTGTTCGACCTGTCAGCGCCCGCTTTGTTGGCCCAGGCGGTCATTTCTTAGCTGGCTTGCATGCCGCGGCAAGCCTGCCTGCAGTGCGGTTGCCGCCTTACCCCATTACCCTTTAGACCATCCCCACTACAATCACACCATGGCAAAACATTTAGATCTCGAAGAACAAGAACAACTTGACCAACTCAAGGCGTTTTGGAAGCAATACGGTAACCTGATCAGCGCTGCACTGATTGTGGTGTTTGGCAGCATTGCTGCTTACAACGGCTACCAGTACTGGCAGCGCAGCCAGGCCCTGCAAGCCTCTACCTTGTACGACGAGGTAGAGCGGGCTGCCAAAGCGGGCGATCCGGTCAAGGTGGAGCGCGCTTTTGGCGACATGAAGGACAAGTTTGGCAACACCGTCTACACCCAGCAGGCGGGCTTGCTGGCGGCGCGTACCTTGCAAGACAAGAACAACACCGATGGTGCCAAAGCCGCACTCAACTGGGTGGCTACCAACGCATCGGACGACAGCTACAAGGCCATCGCCAAACTGCGCTTGGCGGCCCTGCTGGTGGAAGGCAAGTTGCTGGACGAGGCTTTGAAACAAATTGACGGCAGTTTCCCTAAAGAATTTGCGCCCTTGGTGGCCGACAGGCGCGGCGACATCTTCATGGCCCAAGGTAAAAAGCCTGAAGCGAAAGCCGAGTACGAAAAAGCCTACAAAGCCTTTGAAGAGCGCAGCGAATACCGCCGCTTGGTCGAAGTTAAGCTCAACGCCTTGGGCATAGACCCTACACCTGCCCGCGCAGCCGCAGAGATAGCTGCACCTGTTGCACCAGCTGCGGTTGCCGCTTCATCCGCTGCCGTAGCACCAGACGCTGTTGCACCGGCACCCACTGCAACAGCAGCAGGTTCCGCATCCAGTGCGGCTGGCAATACAAAATAAAGTCCTGCCCCTTTTATGGCCACCTTTTTTAAGCCTTTTAGGTCTATCGCCCAAGGAAATGCTACACGAGCAGCTATTATTATAATAGCGTCTACAGCTTTTCTGCAGGCCTGCTCAGGCAGCGGCAAACGCCCTGAACCAACTCCTTTAGGTGCCAATACAGCCTTGCTAGGAGTACGCCAAGCCTGGGTAAACCGGGTGGGCGAGCCGCCATTGGGTGCGCAGCCTGCGGTGGTAGGTGGTGTCGTGGTTATTGCAGCGGTTGACGGCACGGTGCTGGCGCTGGACGCCGCCACTGGGCGCGACCAGTGGCGCGGCAATGCGGGCGGAAGTTTAGCCACAGGTGCGGGCTTTGATGGCACATTGGCTGCGGTGGTTACCCGGTCAAACGAGGTGGTGGCGCTGGACGGCGGCAAAGAGCTATGGCGCACCAAGCTGGCAGCGCAAGCCTTTACCGCGCCCTTGGTGGCCGGTGGTCGTGTCTTTGTTTTAGCGGCCGACCGCAGTGTCTCGGGCTTTGATGGCAGCACAGGCCGCTTGCTGTGGACCCAAAAACGCCCTGGTGAGCCCTTGGTGCTTAAGCAGCCGGGCACCTTGCTGGCAGTTGGCGACACCTTGGTGGCTGGGCTGTCGGGCCGATTGGTGGGTCTTAATCCCAACACCGGCGCGGTGCGCTGGGATGCAGCCATTGCCACGCCGCGCGGCACCAATGAGATTGAACGCTTGGTTGACATGGTCGGCCGCGCCAGCCGGGTGGGCGACAGCGTCTGCGTGCGTGCATACCAAGCCGCAGTAGGCTGCGTGAACGCTGCACGCGGTACGCTAGACTGGACCAAACCGGCCCTGGGCACACAAGGCCTGCATGGCGATGAAGGCCTGGTGCTGGGCACCGAGAGCGATGGCAAAATTACCGCCTACAAGCGTGCCGATGGCGAGCGCGCTTGGGGCAGCGACCGTTTGCAGTACCGCAGCCTAAGCGCGCCGCTGGTGCTGGGCCGCTCGGTCGTTATAGGCGACAGCACCGGTTTGGTGCACTTGCTGTCGCGTGCAGACGGCTCACCACTGAACCGCTTAAACACCGACAGTTCCGGTATTTTTGCCGCACCTGTGCAAGCAGGCGATATCTTGATCGTAGTGACCCGCAACGGCGGTGTCTACGGTTTCGCGCCCGAATAAACTTTTTTTAAAGCCAACCCATGAAACCAGTGTTGGCACTTGTCGGCCGCCCCAACGTCGGTAAATCGACCCTCTTTAACCGCCTTACCAAGACGCGCGATGCTATCGTGGCGGATTTTGCGGGGCTCACCCGTGACCGCCACTATGGCAACGGCAAGCAGGGTGAGCACGAGTACATCGTGATTGACACCGGTGGCTTTGAACCCACGGCGGAAAGCGGTATTTACAAAGAAATGGCCAAGCAAACCCGCCAAGCGGTGGCCGAAGCCGATGTGGTGATTTTTGTAGTGGATGCGCGCGAAGGCCTTAGTTCGCAAGATTACGACATTGCCAACTACCTGCGCAAGCTGGGCAAGCACACCGTGCTTACCGCCAACAAGGCAGAGGGACTGAAAGAGGGCCACCAAGTCTCTGACTTTTATGCCCTGGGCTTGGGCGATGTGATGCCCATTTCTGCCTCGCACGGGCAGGGTATGAAAGAGCTGCTGGCACTGGCCTTTGCCCCGCTGAAGCTGGACGAAGCGGATGCCCCGGCAGAAGACAACGGCGCTATCAAACTGGCCGTGGCTGGCCGCCCTAACGTTGGCAAATCCACCTTGATCAACACCTGGCTGGGCGAAGAGCGTTTAGTGGCTTTTGACATGCCCGGCACCACCCGCGATGCCATCAGCGTGCCGTTTGAGCGCGACGGCGTGCTTTTTGAGCTGATCGACACGGCAGGCATACGCCGCAAGGGTAAGGTTTTTGAGGCCATTGAAAAGTTCTCGGTGGTCAAAACCTTGCAAGCCATTGAATCTGCCAATGTGGTGCTGCTGCTTTTAGACGCTACCCAAGGCATTACCGACCAAGATGCCCATATTGCAGGCTATATTTTGGACTCTGGCCGCGCCGTGGTGCTGGCCGTGAACAAATGGGACGCAGTCGATGCCTACCAGCGCGAGCAACTGGCCCGCTCGATCGAGCTGCGCTTGAGTTTTCTCAAGTTTGCCAATATCCACATGATTTCAGCCACTCGCCGACAAGGCTTGGCACCGGTGTGGAAGTCGATAGCGCAGGCGCACAAATCGGCCACCTGCAAAATGTCTACCCCAGTGCTTACCCGTTTGCTGATGGAAGCCGTGCAGTTCCAGGCACCCCAGCGGGCAGGCATGTTCCGCCCCAAGCCGCGCTATGCCCACCAAGGCGGCATGAACCCGCCAGTGGTGGTGATCCATGGCAATTCCTTAGAAGGCATTACAGATTCTTATAAGAGATACCTAGAAGGCCGTATACGCAAGGCCTTTGACCTGACCGGCACACCCATGCGGGTGGAGGTTAAGTCGTCGAGTAACCCGTATTCTGACAAAGACTAAGCGGCCAAACGCTGCTTAGGGTTCAATGACAATTGCGCCACAAAAGCCCTTGGACATCCATGTATTCGAATGAACTTTTCAATTTCACAGAAGTCTATGGTATGTTCGAGATTCACAATTCATTTTAATCAACTCACTCTTGAACACGGAGCATATCGTGAGCACCAACAAAGGCCAACTTTTACAAGACCCGTTTTTAAACCAACTTCGCCGCGAGCATGTGCCCGTGTCGATCTATTTGGTCAACGGAATTAAATTACAAGGTCAAATCGAATCATTTGACCAGTACGTTGTGCTATTGCGCAACACCGTGACGCAAATGGTGTACAAACACGCCATTTCGACCATCGTGCCGGGCCGCGCAGTTGCATTTACCAATATGCACACCGAAGAAGACGCTGCTGCTGGAGCCGCTTCTGCGCACTGATGTGAACGCCTCTGGGCGTGAAATATCCGCACCGAGGCGCGATGGACACGGCGCAAAGCCTGTGGCCGCACCTACAGTCTCGGTCATTTTGGTAGGTGTAGACCTTGGTTTGCCCAACTTTGACAGTGCACTGGAAGAGCTGGGCTTGCTGGCGCAAACGGCGGGCTTGGTGCCGGTTGAACGCATGACCTGCAAACGCAAGGCGCCCGATGCGGCGCTGTTTGTAGGCTCGGGCAAGGCCGACGAAATTAAAGCTTTGGCCGAGGCGACGGGGGCCACTGAAATTTTGTTTGACCAATCGCTCAGCCCAGCGCAACAGCGTAATTTAGAGCGCCACACCGGCTTGCCGGTGAATGACCGCACCCTGCTCATTTTAGAAATTTTTGCCCAGCGTGCGCGCAGCCACGAAGGGAAATTGCAGGTGGAGTTGGCCCGGCTGCAGTACGTCAGCACCCGGCTGGTACGCCGCTGGTCGCACCTAGAGCGCCAGCAAGGCGCGGTAGGCACGCGCGGTGGCCCTGGAGAAAAGCAAATTGAACTGGACCGCCGCATGATCGGCGAGACCATCAAACGCACCAAAGCCAAACTAGAGCAAGTTAAACGCCAGCGCGGCACACAGCGGCGCCAGCGCGGGCGTAACGCGCACTTCGGTATTTCGCTGGTAGGCTACACCAACGCTGGCAAAACTACTTTGTTTAACGCGTTGGTCAAAGCCCGCGCCTATGCCGCTGACCAGCTGTTTGCCACCTTGGACACCACCACCCGGGCACTGTATTTGGGTGATGCGCAGCAGTCTGTTAGCTTGTCCGACACAGTGGGTTTTATCCGCGATTTGCCCCACGGGTTGATTGACGCTTTTGAAGCCACATTGCAAGAGGCTGCCGAGGCTGATCTGCTGCTGCATGTGGTGGATGCTGCTAACCCGCAGTTTATAGAGCAAATTGCCCAGGTGCAGCGCGTGTTGCTGGAGATAGGTGCCGACAAAGTGCCCCAAGTGCTGGTGTTTAACAAGCTGGATGCTATTGAAAAAGACCGCTGGCCCCTCAACTTGGTGGACATGTACGAAATAGAAGGTGTCTCACTACCGCGTGTATTCGTCAGTGCTAAAGACGGCTCTGGGCTGCCCCAGCTGCGCTCTCTGCTGGCACAGCGCGCCAGCAGCGCAGCCCATACCAGCGGGCGCAGCAGCGAGAGTGCAGGCTATTTGCAAGCACAATCTCAACAAGATTTGGAAGCCTTTGAATGATTAGGCACAATGCGGGTAATACAACCACATATTTCAGTTGCCTTGTGTCTTCTCATTACGTAACCCCAACGCGTATTTTTATTGCGTAACCACCTTAAGCCATGAACCCAATTGTTCACATCCCCCAGCTAACCAGATTGCCCGCATCCATAGCGCGCGGCCTGCGCGGCATGTTTAACCTCAATGACGGCAAATGGGGCCGTAGCGACGACAAGCCCAGCACGCCCGACGGTACAGGCAGTGCAGGTGCCCCAGCGCCTACACCGCCCCCAGCGCAGCCACCTGCACCCAGCCCAGCGGCCGAGCCGTCTAATGTGCGTCCTATCGGCAGCGGTGGCCAAGGCGGGCCCAAAGGCCCCAACCAAGGCCCGCCCGACCTGGACGAGCTATGGCGCGATTTCAACAAAAAACTCAATGGCCTGTTCGGTGGTAAAAAAACCGGCGGCAATGCCAACAGCCCTGATTGGGGTCGCCACAACAAAGGCGGTGGTGACGGCGGCGGTGGCGGCGGTGGCGGGTTCCAACCCGATATGAAATCAGCCGGCATCGGCGTGGGCTTGATCGCCACGATTGCCGTACTTATTTGGCTCGGCACAGGGGTGTTTATCGTGCAAGAGGGTCAGCAAGCCGTAATTACCCGATTTGGCAAACTCAGCAGCACTGTGGAGGCGGGGTTTAACTGGCGCTGGCCATACCCTATCGACCAGCATGAAACTGTCGCGCTGACCCAATTGCGCTCGGTAGAGATTGGCCGCAATGCGTCGCAAACTACGGGTTTGAAAGATTCGTCCATGCTGACGCAAGACGAGAATATTGTGGACATTCGGTTCACCATCCAATACCGCCTTAAAAGTGCAGCAGACTTTTTGTTTCAAAACCGCAGCCCCGATGACGCTGTAGTGAAAGCTGCCGAGTCTGCTATCCGCGAGGTGGTAGGCCGCGGCACGATGGACACCGTGCTTAACAAAGACCGCGAGTCGATCCAGCGCGATGTGGTCAAGAGCGTGCAAATGCAGCTAGACCGCTACAAAACAGGCATTCAAATCCAAACCGTGAACATCCAAAACGTGCAGCCGCCTGAGCCTGTGCAAGCCGCGTTTGACGATGCCTTGAAAGCCGGGCAAGACCGTGACCGTTTAAAGAACGAAGGCCAAGCCTACGCCAATGACGTGATACCACGTGCCAAAGGTACTGCAGCCCGGTTGAAAGAAGAAGCTGACGGCTACAAAGCCAACGTGGTGGCACGTGCTGACGGTGATGCGCAGCGTTTTAAATCAGTCTACGCTGAATACCAAAAAGCCCCGCAGGTCACGCGCGACCGCATGTACACCGATGCCATGCAGCAAATTTACACCAACGTCACCAAAGTAATGGTTGACTCGCGCCAAGGCAGTAATTTGCTGTACTTGCCACTGGACAAGCTGATGCAAGTTGGCGCAGGCCAAAGCGCAGACATTGTGACTCTGCCTATGAACGGTGCAGGGGCTGTACCAGCCGTTCCTAGCGCAGCCCCTGCCGCCAATGCAGACCCGCGCGCCCGCGCCCGCGACCGCGACAGCCGCTGATCAGGAGACTCACAATGAATAAACTTGGACTTTTTATCTCTACCCTGCTGGTGGCGCTTGCCGTGCTAGCCTCTACTTTGTTTGTGGTGGACCAGCGCCAGTTTGGCGTGCTGTATTCGTTTGGCCAAATTAAAGACGTGATTACCGAACCTGGCTTGCGGTTTAAGCTGCCCCAGCCGTTTCAAAACGTGATCTTCTTAGACCGCCGCGTACTCACACTGGACAGCCCGGAGACTGGCTCTATCCAAACCGCTGAGAAGAAAAACTTGGTGGTGGACTGGCTGGTAAAGTGGCGCATTGCCGATGCGCGCCAGTTTATCCGTAACAACTCAGGCGGTGCCAACATTCAAACTGCTGAGCAACGCCTCACCTCGGTGGTGCAAGACGCACTGAACTCTGAAGTTACCAAGCGCACGGTCAAAGATGTACTCTCTACCGACCGCGACAAAATCATGCAAGGCGTGCAGCAGCGTTTGATCGATGATGCCAAAACCTTCGGTATCGAGATTGTGGACGTGCGTATCAAGCGGGTGGACTTTCCTGCCTCAGTGGCCGATTCGGTTTACCAGCGCATGAAGTCTGAGCGCCAGCAGGTGGCCAACGAGCTGCGCTCTACCGGCGGTGCCGAGGGCGAAAAAATCCGCGCTGATGCAGACCGCCAGCGTGACGTGGTGATCGCCGAGGCCTACCGCGAAGCACAAAAAGTCAAAGGTGATGGTGATGCCAAAGCGGCTGCGCTGTACTCTGAAGCCTTTGGCCGCGACGCACAGTTTGCCCAGTTTTACCGCAATCTGGATGCCTACAAAGCCAGCTTTTCCAAGAAAAGCGACGTGATGGTGCTAGACCCTTCCAGCGAATTCTTCAAGACCATGCGCGGTGGTGGTGGCCCCGGTGCTTCTGCTGCACCTGCTAAAAAATAAAACTTAGGCAAGCTGCAAACCCCACGCTGCACGCGGGGTCTGCAGGTGCTGCGCCTTGCGCAGGCCTAGGGAGCTTTCTCTAAAACGCCAAAATAGTGCTTTCTGCACGCAAAAAGCAGGTACGGTTGTTGCAACCAAATGATAATGAAAGTGAGGACTTTTATGCATCACCACCGCAACACTTTAATCGTACTAGGCTGCTTGGCATTACCGTCATTGCTATGGGCACAGGGCAACTCTGCTGCTGTGCAACCCGCACTGACTGTTGACCCATGCCGTAAATCAGTTTCTAAATTTGAAGAAACTATTGGCGTGATCCGCCAAGCGCAAGGCAACAAAGCGGCCGCTGAACTGAAAGAAAAATTACTGCCTGCCAAGCTGGAGAACGAAATTTTATTCAAAACTGGCTATTGCGGTTTGGCTAAGCACCTGCAAGAGAAAAAGCTGATTTAGGGTTTTACAGCTTCGCTCGCCATGGGCTAGCGCGCAGTTTTATCACCTGCACAGAGCAAAACATCTGAGCTTGTGCTTTTATCGGCCTTAAAGCCCAGTAAAATCTGGTCTTTAATAGCACATGCGTTTCTACAGCGCCCTACAGAACATGTCCGCCTGGGTACTGCCCGATCATATCGCCGACGTTTTGCCTTCTGAGGCGCGGCACATCGAAGAATTACGCCGCCAGCTGCTAGACACCGCCCGCAGCTACGGCTACGAGCTGGTGATGCCGCCCCAGCTAGAGTACCTAGAGTCCTTGCTCACAGGTACCGGCCAAGCGCTTGACCTGCAAACCTTTAAACTGGTAGACCAGCTGTCGGGCCGCACCATGGGCCTGCGCGCTGACACCACGCCCCAAGTTGCCCGGATTGATGCCCATTTGCTTAACCGCAGCGGCGTCACCCGCCTGTGCTACTGCGGCCCCGTGCTGCATACCGCCCCCGCCAAACCGCATGCCACCCGTGAGCCAATGCAGTTTGGCTGCGAAATTTACGGCCATGCGGGCCCAGAGGCAGACCTTGAGGTGCTGCTGCTGGCCATCCACTGCCTGCACACGGCAGGGGTCAACGACATTACTGTGGACTTGGCCGATGCCCGTTTGGTGCGCGGCCTGCTGGCCGGTGTGGCCGCCACACCGCAGCAGCTAGCGCAGGTGCATGCCGCACTGGCCGCCAAAGACGCAGCCACCCTGGCCGAGCTGACTGTCAACTTCCCACCCGCCAGCCGCGATGGTTTGGCTGTGCTGGTGCAACTCTACGGTGACGAAACAGTACTTATTGAGGCCGAAAAGGCCTTTGGGCCCAAGGAAATGCTGCATGAGCAGCTATTAAATTTGAAGCAACTGGCTGCCAGCGTGCAGGCTGCGCAGCCGCAAGTTAAGGTCAGTTTTGACCTGGCTGACTCGCGCGGCTACGCCTACTACACCGGTGTGCGCTTTGCCATCTATACGCCCGGTGTCAACCACCAAATGGTGGATGCACTGGTGCGCGGTGGGCGCTACGACGAGGTAGGCTCGGTCTTTGGCCGCAACCGCCCCGCAGCTGGCTTTAGCCTGGACGTGAAAGAGCTTGTTAGCGTGGTGCCCAAACGGGCGCTGAAAGCGGCCATTCGCGCGCCCTGGGGCGAGTCTGCCGGTCTGAACGCCGCCATTGCAGGCCTGCGCGCGCGCGGCGACACGGTGGTGTGCGTGCTGCCCGGCCATGAGCATGAAGTGCAAGAATTTACCTGCGACCGCGCGCTGGCGTTTTTGGCTGGCCACTGGGTGGTGCAAGCCATCTGAAACAAGCCATCTGAACGCGCAGCTAAAAGCCATTTCAACCAGCTATTTAATTTCAACGGATTTGAAGACATGAATGCAACATCCAGCGCGCCATCCGCACAGCGCAACGTGGTCGGTCAAGGGCGCAACGTTGTCGAGCAAGGGCGCAACGTTGTCGTTGTGGGCACCCAATGGGGCGATGAAGGCAAGGGTAAGTTGGTGGACTGGCTGACCGAGTCGGCCCAGGGCGTAGTGCGCTTTCATGGTGGCCACAATGCCGGGCACACCTTGGTGATTAACGGTGTTAAAACCGCGCTTAACCTCATTCCCAGTGGCATCATGCGCCCTGGGGTTAAGTGCTACATCGGCAACGGCGTGGTGCTCGATGCTGCCCATCTGATGAAGGAAATCACCGGGCTAGAGGCTATTGGCGTAGAGGTGCGCTCGCGCCTGCGGGTGAGCGAGGCCTGCCCGCTGATTTTGCCTTTCCACTCGGCACTGGACATTGCCCGCGAACACCAGCGCGGCCAAGGCGGCGCTGAGAAAATTGGCACCACAGGCAAAGGCGTAGGTCCGGCCTACGAAGACAAAATTGCCCGCCGCGCTCTGCGCGTGCAAGACCTGAAACACCCCGAGCGCTTTGCCGCCAAGCTGCGCGACCTGCTGGCCCTGCACAACCATATTTTGACCACCTACCTGGGTGCAGCAGCGGTTGACTACCAAACCGTCTACGACGACGCTATGCGCTATGCCGAGGTGATTCGCCCCATGATGGCCGATGTCTCCTGCGAGCTCAATGCCGCCCATAAAGCCGGCTGCAACCTGCTGTTTGAAGGCGCGCAGGGCACTTTGCTAGACATTGACCACGGCACCTACCCATTTGTCACGTCCAGCAACTGCGTGGCAGGCAACGCTGCGGCAGGCTCAGGTGTTGGCCCCGGCCTGTTGCACTATGTGCTGGGCATCACCAAAGCCTACTGCACACGGGTGGGCGGTGGCCCGTTCCCCACCGAGCTAGAGTGGCAAAAAGAGGGCACGCCCGGCTACCACATGAGCACTGTGGGTGCCGAGCGCGGCGTGGTCACAGGCCGCTACCGCCGCTGCGGCTGGTTTGATGCCGCCTTGCTCAAGCGCAGCGCCCAGGTCAATGGCCTGTCCGGCCTGTGCATCACCAAGCTAGACGTGCTTGACGGCATCAGCGAACTTAAACTGTGCGTCGGCTATAGCTTAGACGGCGAAACCATAGACCTGCTGCCCATGGGCGCAGACGATATTGAGCGCTGCACCCCCATTTACGAGACCATGCCCGGCTGGCACGAAAGCAGCGTGGGTGTGGTGGACTACGCCAAGCTGCCCGTGAATGCGCAAAAGTATTTGCAGCGGATTGAAGAAGTCACTGGCGTACCGATTCACATTGTGTCTACCAGCCCCGACCGCGACCACACCATCATGCTGCAGCATCCGTTTGCTGTGTCTGCGTTGCCTTAGTCAATATGTAAACTTAGTCAATATGTAAACGTAGCCCATGTGTTAACCCAAGATTTTATAGATAAATAGGCCAATGGCCCAAGGAAATGCTGCACGAGCAGCTATTAAATCTATAGTATGTTCATCGTATTTAACTTCGCATAATTTCACTACTCCAAGGCGCACCATGCTCACTGAAGACGGCAAACACCTGTACGTGTCCTACGACGAATACCATAACCTGACCGAAAAACTGGCCATCAAAGTGCACCAGTCTGGCTGGCAGTTTGACACTATTTTGTGCCTCGCACGCGGCGGCATGCGCCCTGGTGATATTTTGAGCCGCATCTTCAACAAGCCCCTGGCCATCATGTCCACCAGCTCCTACCGGGCTGAGGCAGGTACGGTGCAAGGCCACCTGGACATTGCCCGTTTTATCACCACCCCCAAAGGCGAGATTGCGGGCAAAGTGCTGCTGGTAGACGACCTGGCCGACACCGGCCACACCCTAAACGCCGTGGTTGAATCGCTGCGCAACAACTACCAGCCCATCACCGAGCTGCGCACCGCCGTTATATGGACCAAAGGCGTGTCCACCTTCCAGCCTGACTATTCAGTCGACTTTTTGCCCACCAACCCGTGGATTCACCAGCCGTTTGAAAGCTACGACAATTTGTCGCCAGAGAAGTTACTGGAGAAGTGGAAGGTCTAACCCAGCCGAAAAGTAATGATAAAATTAAGTATTACTTTTTTAAAAGTTAAATGATGGGATACACCCTCACCACTAAAAGCCAGGTGACTGTGCCAAAAATTGTGCGCCAAGCGCTGCAGGTAGGGCCAGGGCAGGAGATCGACTACACAGTGCAAGCTAACGGCACGGTGGTCATGTTTCCTGTGCAAAAGCCAATTCAATCTGATGAAAACCCTTTTTTAAAGTGGATTGGGACAGGCATGGCCAAGCGGTCAACCGAAGAGCTATTGCGTGAGACCCGTGGTGAGGATGCAATGCGGTGATCTTGGTTGACAGCAGCGTGCTCATCGACGTTATCGAGAAAAAACTTGGGTGGTACCACATTAGCGCCAACGCGCTACACCAGGCTGCCCAAAAAGACAGCTTGGCAATCAACGCCATAGTCTATGCAGAAGTCTCGCGCAGCTACGATACCAGCGCGCGCATGGACGAGTTCCTGCTAAGTACGGGCATTGTTTGGTGCGATCTGCCCAGGGCTGCAGCATTTCAGGCCGCCAGGGCGCATGACCGTTACCGCGCTTTAGGTGGCCAGCGCGAAACCACGCTGCCAGATTTTTTTATGGGTGCGCATGCTAGTGCAGATGGCTGCACATTGCTGACACGTGATCCCCAACGTATTCGTGCTTATTTCCCAGAAGTTTCTTTGATCGTTCCCGAATGAAATACCTTTCTACACGCGCCTTACCAACCGCTCAGGCCCAGCGCAAACAGTTTTGTGACATTTTGCTGGAAGGCTTAGCGCCCGATGGTGGTTTGTATTTGCCTGAGAGCTACCCGCAGCTGGGCGATGCAGCGCTGACGCAGCTGCGCACAACGTTGGCAACCCAAGGCTACGCGGGGCTGGCGTTTGAGATTTTGTCGCTCTACATCGACGATATTCCTGCTGCAGATTTGAAGGCGCTGTGCGAGAAGACCTACACCGAGGCAGTGTATGGCACCAAAGAGATTGTGCCGCTCAAAAAACTGGGTGGTATAAATGCAGACGCAGTAAACGCAGGCATCTATTTGCAAGCCTTGTCTAACGGCCCCACGCTGGCTTTCAAAGACATGGCCATGCAGTTGCTGGGCAATTTGTTTGAATACCAGCTTGCACGCACCGGCCAAGAGCTCAATATTTTTGGTGCCACCTCGGGCGACACTGGCAGTGCGGCTGAATACGCCATGCGCGGCAAAAAAGGCGTGCGGGTGTTTATGACGTCTCCCGCAGGCCGAATGAGCCCGTTTCAGCAGGCGCAGATGTTCAGCTTGATGGACGAGAACATCCACAACATTGCGATCGACGGTGTGTTTGACGACTGCCAAGACATGGTCAAAGCCGTCTCGAACGATCTGGAATTTAAGCGCAAGTACAAAATTGGCACGGTTAACAGCATCAACTGGGCGCGTTTGCTGGCGCAGGTGGTGTACTACTTTGCAGGCTACTTCCAAGCCACCACTGCCAACCACCAAAAGGTGAGCTTTACGGTGCCCTCAGGCAATTTTGGCAATGTCTGTGCAGGCCATGTGGCACGCATGATGGGCCTGCCGATTGACAAACTGGTGGTGGCCACCAACGAGAACGACGTGCTGGACGAGTTCTTTCGCACTGGCGCTTACCGCGTGCGGGGCAGCTTAGACACGCATGAAACCTCGAGCCCGTCGATGGACATTTCCAAAGCCAGCAACTTTGAGCGCTTTGTGTTTGACCTGACGGGCCGCGACGGCGCAAAAACCAAAGACCTGTTTAGCACCCAGATCAGCCAGAAGGGCATGTTTGACCTGGGCCAAGACCCCGCCTTTAAAGACGCAGCGGCTAAGTACGGCTTTGCCAGTGGCAAAAGCACCCATGCAGACCGCTTGGCCACCATCCAAGACGTGTACCAAAAGCACGGCACTATCATTGACACCCACACCGCCGACGGCATGAAGGTAGCGCGTGAGCACCTTAGCCCCGGCGCAGTGATGATCGTGTTAGAGACAGCGCTGCCGATCAAATTTGCCGAGACCATCGTTGAAGCCTTGGGCCGCGAGCCTGACCGGCCGGCCCAGTTTATGGGCATTGAAGCACTGCCTAAACGCGTGGTCAATATGCCTGCCAATGTAGAGGCCCTGAAGGCCTACATTACCCAGCACGCCTGCTTCTAATCGAGGTACTGTGTCCTCACAATACGGTTAAAAATTACATTTTATGATCACCTTGTACAAATTTGTCCCCGCTTGGGGCCTGCCAGACATCAGCCCGTTTTGTACCAAGGTGGAAATCTACCTGCGCATGACCGGTTGGCAGTACCAAACCAAACTGGGCGATTCGCGCAAAGCACCTAAGCAAAAGCTGCCCTTTATTGACCTGCAAGGCCGCTTGATAAGCGACTCAAACGACATCATTGGCGCGCTAGAAATCCACCCAGACAATCCGCTGGGCCATGCACTAGACGCAGGCTTGTCTGCGCGCGATCTGGCCGCCAGCCGGGCACTGCAGTCCATGCTCGAAGAACACTTGTACTTCATCAACATATGGCGCCGCTGGGCTGACCCAGCCGGCTGGGCGGTAGTGCAGCCCGTGTTGGCAGGCATGCTGGTGCAGCTGGGCATACCGCGCTTGGCTACCGGCCTGGTATGCAAGCTGGTTCGTCGCCAGGGCATTAAAACCCTCTATGCCCAAGGCACGGGCCGCCATACCCCGGCTGAAGTTAATACCATCGGCATGCAGCTGCTCACCGCACTGTCCGACTGGCTGGGCGACCAAGCCTACATGCTAGGCGAGCAGCCGCGCACGCTAGATGCTTCAGCCTATGCGTTTCTTATCGGCATTTTGCTGCCACCGATTGAAGGCCCGTTGAAGGCGCACTTGCAAAGCAAGGCTAATTTGGTGGCGTACTGCGAGCGGATGCGGGCGCGGTATTGGCAGTGATGTGAATATTGCGGGGTGTCAACTGGTTAAGATACAAAGGTAAAAAACAACCACAGCACCCATGGCCATCAAAAAATCCGAACTCTACAGCTCCCTATGGTCCAGCTGTGACTTACTGCGAGGCGGCATGGACGCCAGCCAGTACAAAGACTACGTGCTGGTCATGCTGTTTGTTAAATACGTCAGCGACAAGTTTGCAGGTGACAAATACGGCTCTATCACCGTGCCCGAGGGGGCCAGCTTTAAGGACATGATTGCCCTCAAAGGCTCGCCGCACATTGGCGACGACATCAATAAAAAGATTCTCGGCCCTCTGGCCAAGGCCAACCAACTGGCCGACATGCCCGACTTTAACGATGCCACCAAGCTGGGAAGCGGCAAAGAGCTGGTTGATCGACTCACTGGTTTGATCTCAATTTTTGAGATCAAAGCACTCGATTTTTCTAAAAACCGCGCCGAAGGCGACGACATCTTGGGTGATGCGTATGAATACCTCATGCGCCACTTTGCCACCGAAAGCGGCAAAAGCAAAGGCCAGTTTTACACCCCCGCCGAGGTCAGCCGCATCATGGCGCAAATTATCGGCATTCATAGCGCTACATCTCGTACCGACACCACAGTATACGACCCTACCTGCGGATCGGGCTCTTTACTTCTAAAAGTGAGTGATGAGGCTAGCACCAAGGTCACTTTATACGGGCAAGAAAAAGATACCAGCACATCAGGCCTTGCGCGTATGAACATGATTTTGCATGACAACGCCACGGCACTGATCTTAGGCGGCAAGAGCACTCTGGCCGACCCACTTTTCAAAACCGACAACGGCCAGCTCAAAACCTTTGACTACGTGGTAGCCAACCCACCCTTTAGCGACAAACGCTGGAGCACCGGCATAGATGCGCAAAACGATCCGTTTGACCGCTTTAAAACTTATGGCGAGCCACCCGCCAAGCAGGGCGACTATGCGTATCTGCTGCACATCGTGCGCTCGCTCAAAAGCCAAGGCAAGGGCGCGTGCATCTTGCCCCACGGCGTGCTGTTTCGGGGCAATGCCGAGGCGGTGATTCGCACCAATTTGATTAAAAAAGGCTACATCCTGGGCATCATCGGCCTGCCTGCCAACCTGTTTTATGGCACTGGCATACCCGCCTGCATCATCGTTATTGACAAAGAGCACGCAGCGCAGCGCAAAGGCATATTCATGCTAGACGCCAGCAGCGGCTTCATCAAAGACGGCAACAAAAACCGCCTGCGCGACCAAGATCTGCACAAAATAGTCGACGTGTTTAACAAACGCCAAGACGTACCTAAATACGCCCGCATGGTAGCGCTGGATGAAATAGCCAAAAACGACTACAACCTCAACCTGCCCCGCTACATCGACAGCCAACAAGCCGAAGACCTGCAAGACCTGGCTGGGCACCTGCGCGGCGGCATACCCCAGCGCGACGTAGACGCCCTGCAAAGCTACTGGGCCGTGTGCCCCCAGCTTAAAAAAGCCCTGTTCAAACCCAAGCGCGCAGGCTATGTAGATTTGGCCGTAGCCGCTCAGGCCATCAAACCCAGCATCTACAGCCACCCCGAGTTTGTGGCCTTTACCAGCAGCATGACTGCGCTGTACGCCCACTGGCAGCAGCGCAGCGCCCACACCCTCAAGGCCCTGCAAGCAGGCTGCCACCCCAAAGAAGTCATCAAAGCCCTAGCCGAAGACCTGCTGGGCCACTACGCAGGCAAACAGCTGATTGACCCCTACGCCGTCTACCAGCACCTGATGGACTACTGGGCGCAGACCATGCAAGACGACTGCTACCTGGTAGCCGCAGGCGGCTGGCAGGCCAGCACCTACCGCGTGATTGAGACCAAAAAAGCCAAAGACGGCAAGCCCGGCAAAGCCGTAGACAAAGGCTGGGCTTGCGACCTGGTGCCCAAACCCCTGATAGTGGCCCGCTACTTTGCCAAACAACAAAGCGCCATCGACACACTGCAAACCCAGCTAGACGCCACCAGCGCCCACATGACCGAGCTAGAAGAAGAGCACGGCGGCGAAGACGGCGCGTATGCCGAGCTAGACAAGGTAAACAAAGCCCACGTCACCGCCCGCCTGAAAGACATCAAAGGCGACAAAGAGGCCAAAGACGAGGCCAAGGTTCTGAACGCCTGGCTCACGCTGTGCAACAACGAGGCCGACCTTAAAAAATCCCTCAAAGATGCTGAGGCCGCGCTGGACGCACTGGCCTTGGCCCAATACCCTAAGCTCAAACCTGCCGACGTGAAAGTGCTGGTGGTTGACGACAAATGGCTGCACGCCGTGGGCAGCGCCATCCACGGCGAGATGGACCGCATTAGCCAAGCCCTTACCCAGCGCGTCAAACAGCTGGCCGACCGCTACGGCACGCCACTGCCTGCGCTGGCTGTAGAGGTAGACGCATTGTCGGCCCGCGTGGACGCACAGCTGAAAAAGATGGGGTTGTCATGGGCTTGAGCAACGCTGTGAGGGGAGTGGCCAGCGGTTTTCAGTACGGTGAATTCGCTTCGATGAGGGCTAGTTACTATAAAAGTAATAGCTGCTTGAGCAGTAAATACTTGGACTATAAGCATATTTCATACATAAACTCTGCCTTACAGCGTGTGTACGGATTGCGAGCTAACGCGCAGGGAGCCGTATGAGCGCGGCGGTGCGGGCGGGGTACAAAATGACTGAGGTGGGTGTGATCCCGAAGGATTGGGAAGCTTCAACTATTGGTGACAATAGTAAATGGATGTCCGGTGGCACGCCCCGAAGAACCAATACTGAGTTTTGGCGTGGCGATATTCCATGGATCAGTGGTTCGACGCTTAAGTTGGCAGAGATATCAACTTCTGATCAATTCCTCACGAAGGAAGCTGTTTCTATCGGCAGCAAAATGGCGCCAGTCGAATCTACACTTTTGCTCGTTAGAGGGAGTGCTTTGCACAACGAAATTCGAGCAGGTCTTGTGATTGCTCCTGTCTCGTTTAACCAAGACGTGAAGGCACTCATCCCATATGAAACTGTTGAGCCGAAATTTCTTACCTACTACATTTTGGGGCAAAGTGACGCTTTGCTAAAACTGGTTAGCTCGGCTGGTAATAGTGCAGGAGTACTAGACACTAAGTTGGTACAAGGCTTCAAATTTTTCAAACCTCCCATAGTCGAACAACGCGCCATAGCCGCTGCGCTGTCGGATGTGGATGCCCTGCTGGCCAAACACGGCCAGTTGATTGCCAAAAAGCAGGGCCTCAAACAAGCCGCCATGCAGCAACTCCTCACCGGCCAAACCCGCCTGCCGGGGTTTAGTGGGGATTGGGAGGTAAAGCGGTTGGGTGAAATTGCAGAAGTAAAAACTGGTCCGTTTGGATCTGCGCTTCACGAAAGTGACTACGTTCAAGTTGGTACACCAATCATTACGGTTGAACACCTCGGTGAGTTTGGCGTTACGCGTCAAAACTTGCCACTTGTCTCTGATAGCGACTGTAAACGTCTGCGAAGTTATGCCCTTGAGTTTGGCGATATCGTCTTTAGCCGGGTGGGATCGGTTGACCGCAACGCACTTATTAGCGAAGAGGAGGTCGGTTGGTTGTTCTCCGGCCGACTGTTGCGAGTTCGACCAGATAAAACACGAGTTTTTGCGCCGTATTTGAGTTTTCAGTTTCATACAGAAAAATTTAAAAATGCGGTCTTGACGCTAGCTGTGGGACAAACGATGGCTTCGCTAAATACCAAGATACTTAAGAGCATGTTTGTGTCGCTGCCAAAAATTGATGAGCAAACCGCAATAGCGGCTGTGCTGTCTGACTTAGATGCCGAGATCGTTGCCCTCGAAGAGCGCCAAACTAAAACTCGCGCGCTCAAGCAGGGCATGATGCAAGAGCTGTTGACGGGCCGGACGCGGCTGGTTTGAATAAGCGCTGGCACGCTATTGCAGATAATTTGAAACGCACTCAGCCCTAAGCTATTGTTTTTAATAGGTTTATTCGACTAAATTCCAGATAATAGAAACGCCCATTCCACAAAACGACTCCTATAAAGCGGCCCCATGAACACCCAAGAAAACCAAAACACCGAATGGAAGCAGGCATGGCGTGACGAATACCTGAAGTGGATTTGCGGCTTTGCCAATGCCGAGGGCGGCACGCTGGTGATTGGCAAAAACGACCGGGGGGTATTGGTGGGCGTGGCCAACGCGGCCAAGTTGCTGGAAGACATACCCAACAAGGTGCGGGATATTTTGGGCATTGTGGTGGCGGTGAATCTGCATTCCACCAAGGCGGGACTGGACTGGCTGGCCATTGAGGTGGACGCTTACCCCAGCCCCATCAGCTACCGGGGTGAATACCATTTGCGCAGCGGCAGCACCAAACAAGAGCTCAAGGGCGCAGCGCTAGACCGCTTTTTGCTGCGCAAGCTGGGGCGGCACTGGGACGGCGTGCCGGTGCCGCATGTGAGCCTGGCCGACCTAGACCCGGCTGCGTTCAAAGCCTTTCGCAAGCTGGCCAGCGTGAGCGGGCGGCTGGGCGCAGATGCGCTGGCCGATAGCGATGCAGAGCTGGTGGACAAGCTGCACCTGAAAGAAGGCCGCTACCTGAAGCGGGCGGCTACGCTGCTGTTCCATGCTGACCCTGAAAAGTTCACCACGGGTGCGTGCGTAAAAATTGGGTTTTTTCGCACCGATTCTGATTTGCTGTACCACGACGTGATTACCGGCGACCTGTTCACCCAAGTGGACAAAACGCTGGATTTGCTGCTGACCAAATACCTGCGGGCGGGCATTTCGTACAAGGGCACGCAGCGGCTAGAACGCCTGCCCGTGCCCGAGGCGGCGCTGCGCGAGGCGGTGATTAACGCCATTGCCCACAAAGACTATGGTGCGTCGATACCCATACAAATTAGCGTGTATGACCACAAACTGCTGCTGTGGAACCCCGGCCAGCTGCCGCAAGACTGGTCGCTAGACCGGCTGCTGGCCAAGCACCCTTC
>JAYWGO010000079.1:0-20451 GCA_043778205.1 Polaromonas sp.
TGGTAGGCGGCCTCAGGCTGCGCCAAGCCAATGGCAGCTTAAAAGCCGAAGACCTTGCACAGGTTAACAATTTATTAAGCAAATAGGGCTATGGCCCAAAGAAATGCTGCACGAGCAGCTACTATTTTCATAGTGTAAACAAAATAAGCACACTTGCTTGTCTGAGTTTGCTTAGCTTGGGTTAGCTTAGCGCGCTGTATTGGTTACACAGCAGCCCTCCTCCACCCCTACTTCAGCAGGGTTGCTCCGGTTATAAAGTCGCTCGTAAAATTGTTTCTAATTATTCTTTGGGAACTACCGAATGCGACCCCCTACAACCTGCCCCATCAAATTGGCGCACTGCACAACGTACCGATTTGATGGCGCGACACCTCTATTTTCGCTACTGCGTTGAACGGAGAAAAAATTATGTGCGGAGGAAACTGGAAGGAAATGTTTGCCGCTGCCTGCGACGGCAATTTAGACTTGGTTACGTACCATGTGAAAAACGGTGTGGACATTAACTATGTGCATCCCGAGTTCCTGTCTACGCCGCTGGTAGCAACTATCTTGGCCAAGCAAGAAAAGGTCGCGCTGTATTTGCTTGAAAGCGGCGCTAACCCCCATATGCTGTCGGAATTTGATGGCCTCAGGCCCATTCAAGCCGCTCAGCAAACTGGCCTTAAAGCAACACAGGCGCGGCTGCTAGAGCTGGGTGCCGTGCCACCTGAGCCTGTGGGCAGCCCAAAAGGCTGGCTCAATCGTATTTTTAAATCGATGTAAACGGCAATCAAGCAAGCTGAGAACGGGATGGCTGGTCAGCCAGCAGCCAGCGGCTCAGCATCGCATGCATCAGCACCATATCTACCGGTTTGTGAAAAACCAAATAGCCCTCGCTTTCAGCCTGCATCAACGCAGAGGAAGAAAATTCCCCGCTGATCATTGCGCAATATGCGTGTGGCTCTCGCGCCAAAATAGCTTTTAGCAGCTCAAAGCCACTCTCGCCCGCACGCAGCCGTTCATCGCAAAGCACCACCTGTGGCGCAAAACCAGTTTGCAGAATCGCAAATGCTTGCGCTGAATTGCTAGCAAACTCCGTATGCACGCACCAAGCCTGCATGAGCACGCGCCAAGCCTGCGTAACTTGCGGGTCGTCTTCCACAATCAGGCAGCGCCCCGTGTTCAAGGGTGCAAGTGCTCTGCTGCCTACATCGCTGCCCCTGCGAAGGGTTTCTGTCGATGGCGTATTCGAGGCCACTTTGGGCAAGCGAATCCAAAAACGCGAGCCCAGCCCCAAACGAGAGCTCATCCCGATCTCAGCTTGCATCAGCTTGGCACAGCGCGCCACCACAGACAGCCCTAAACCATGCCCTTCTGATTGCACACCCCAAGCCTGTTTCTCTTGAAAGTAAGGCAAATAAATAGCTTGCTGGCTGCGTTGCGCCACGCCCACGCCGGTATCCCACACTTCCACTTGCCAATCCTCGCCGCGTGAGCGCAGGCCAATCAAAATACCGCCTTGCAGGGTATAGCGCAATGCGTTTTGAATCAGATTGAGCATGATTTGCCGCAGCAAATTCACATCACATGAGGCCACCACAGGCTTGCGCGGCACATGCAAATCCAAGCTCAACTGCCTGTGCGCGGCTTCATGCGCAAACTGTGCGCAAAAGTGGCCTAATTCACTGCGCAGATCGACAGACTCGATTTTGACTTGGCTCACGCCTGCTTCAAGCTTGGTCAAATCCAGCAAAGAGTTAAACATGGCACTCATCGACTGCAAGCTTTGCCCTAAATCGCGCAGTGCAGGCACCAATATGGCATCTTTGTTTTGCAGCTTCACAGCCTCCAGCAACATCGCCATGGCATGCACTGGCTGGCGAAGATCGTGGCTGGCGGTGGCAAGAAATTGGTTTTTTTCTTGCAGTGAGTTTTCGGCTTGCTCTTTGGCTTGCTTAAACTGTGTTGCCAAACGCGCACTGCTCTCTTCTAAGCGTACTTGCTGTAAGAAAAATTTATGGGCAATCAGTGCATGGCGGTAAATGCCAAAGGTGTACATCAGTACGGCCAGGCCAATGTAGGGCCAATCATTGGGATAGGCAATGACCAGCAGCAAGGTAGCCACGTTCCACGACAGATTTAAAAACCGCGTAAAGATGCCCAATACAGGTGTTTGGTGCGTTGAGTTCAGCGCGATGATGGCACCCATCGTGAGGTACCAAAATGTGACGAACTCAAACGAAGCACTGCCGGCCGTCAATACCAGCGGCAAACACAGTGCCAAACCATGCAAACCCGCTACGCGCTTGAGCCTGGGAATCCAGCGGTCCAACAGCTGCTGTTCAGTCAGCGTTGCCTTATCCGCCAAGTACAGCTTTTGCCTAAATTGGCTTACAAAATATCCAACGCAATACCCCAGAGCCCACAAGCCCAGCAAGCTAGGGTCGGCTTTACTGCCATGAAACAAAGTGGCTGCCAAACACACAAAGGGCATGGCTCTGAAAGAGTAAATAAGCCGCTCGTGCGTCATCTCCATCAATTGCACATGCCGCGAAGCAGAAATATCTTCTGCAATCAGCATGTGTTTTCGGTAGTCTGCTACAAAGGGTACTTTGGCAGCAAGCTTGTCAAGCAAGGTCATGCGCATTAGTCGCTTTCATTGAATTTTTCGTAGGATAAAATCTGCAACCTGACAGTTCATCATAAAGCGAAGCCAGCCTAGGGCCAAGCCTTTTGTTACAGTTGCCGGTGCACTGATTTATTGCACTAGCCAGCGTGACAACAAGGTGTGCAGCGCCACCATGTCGATAGGTTTGCGCAGCACGATAAACCCTTCTTCTTCCGCGCGCAGCAGCTCTGGTGCATTGAACTCTCCGCTGACCATAGCACCATGGGCGTCTGGGCAGCGCATCAGCAGTGTTTGCAAAATGTCAAAACCACTCTCACCCGCCCGCAAGCGTTGGTCGCACAGCACCACTTGGGGCACGAATCCTTGGTCGAGGTGGGCAAATGCCTCTTCTGCGCAGGTGGCAAAGCGGGCATCGAGTTGCCAGGTTTCCATCAGTACGGCCCAGGCCGCGTTGATCTGCGGGTCATCTTCTACCACCAGGCAGCGGCCGCCTTGCAGGGCATTGCGCGCACGTATGCTGTAGGAGGCTTGGGCTTGCGCTGCGGGTTGCGCTCTCTCGCCCAAGGCGTGCGGGGGAGCCGCTGCTACAGGCAAGGCCAGCCAAAACCGCGAGCCTTGGCCAAGGCGCGACGCAATACCGTACTGCGCCCCCATCAGCTGCGCGCATTGCGCCACCACGGCCAGCCCCAGCCCGTGGCCCGCGCTGTCCATGCGCCAAGCCTGTGCATGCCGGTAGTACGGTGAGTAAATTTGCGCATGGTCGCCCGCCGCCACACCAATACCCGTGTCCCACACCTCCATCTGCCATTGGCCTTGCCTGCGCCGTACACTAAGCAGCACACCCCCTTGCTGGGTATACCTAATGGCATTGTGGGTTAAATTGGTTAGTGCTTGGCGTACCAGCATAGGGTCTGCAAGCACGTACGCATTGCCGCGTGGCAAGCGCAGCCGTATTTGCAGATGGCGCGTGGCAGCCTCCTGCCTAAACAAGGTCACCACGTCTTGCAGCACATCGTTAAGTAAAAAAAGAACCGGCTGCTGCTGGGCTATGCCAGCTTCTATTTTGGACAAATCCAGCAGCGAGTTGAACATCAGGTTAACCGAGCGCACGCAGCTGTGCAGGTCAACCAGCAACGGCGACATGCGTGCATCTTGGTTGCGCTGCTGCATGGCTTCTATCAGCATGCCCATCGCATGTACAGGCTGGCGCAGATCGTGGCTGGCGGTGGTTAGAAACTGGGTTTTGGTCTTTAGCGCATGCTCGGCATCGTCCTTGGCAGTTTTGTACTGCTGCGCTAAGTGAACGCTGTTTTCCTCTAAACGCGCTTGGTCTTCAAAAAAATGGTTAGCAGTTTGGGCGTTGCGAAAAACACTCACACCGTACAGCAATGACAGCGGCAAAATAAAATACCAATGCTGCGGAAAAGTCCAAAACACCATCACCATAGCAATCAACCACGAGGTCACAAAGAATCGCAAAAAAACCGCAAAAATAGGCGTGAGGTAGGTCGCGGCTGAGGCGTTATAAATAGCCACTATGGCGTGCAACACCAGAGAAAACTCGAAATAATCCGAACTCGAGGTAATTACCACAACCCCGCCCCAAGCCAGACCGTAGCCCAAGCCTGTCATTTTAAAAATGGGCTCCCATTTTTTCAGCAATACAGCATCTGCCAACTGCGCTTGGTCACGGTTAAACCGCATTCGCATGGGCAGCATACAAATGGCAAAAGCCCCTACTGCAAAACCCCAGGCCATCAATACCGAAGGGTCACATTTTTGCCCATAAAACCAAATAATAATGGGTACCACCACCAAAATTGCCAGCTCCGTGGTGGGCCGCGACATCAACATGCGCAGCAACCTGGCCCGTGCAGCGGGAGTTAAAGCAGACGAGTTCATCAATCTTTTGCCCTTATACAGACCGGGCCAGCCGCCATGCCACCCAAAACTCGATGCCGTTGAGTACCACATGCGCAGCATAGGGGGCCAGTATGCCGCCACGTGTGTAGTACAACCCCGTAAAAACGCCTCCACCCACCACGCCCGTCAGCACAACATACCATATTCCACCCGGCCAATGCAGCAGGCCAAAGCATACGCAACCCACCAGCACAGCGCCCCAATGGCCCAGCTCGGGGCTTAACATCGGCAGCGCCACACCCCTGTACAAAGTTTCCTCTACCCAAGGTGCAAGCAACACATTGGCAATAAAAAACACTACGGCTGAGCCAGATAACGCAGGCAAAATGCTGTCTGGCGGTACATAGTCTCCCAAGCTGCGCTGGAGCATGGCCAAAGCAGGTGCCAGCCATACAAAGTACGCCCAAGCCAAAGCCCCACCCACCACCACGCCCAAGGCTATATCAGCAATAGCTTGGCCTGCTTGCGGCATTGTCCATGCGCTGGCCACTTGGGCTGAAAATCCTGTCAACCCTAGCGCCATGCTACCTAGCACCACTAGCAAAATATGCGGCATCAAGGCCACTACCTGGGGTGCAATATCGGCAGGGGCTGCGCCGCGAACACTCCAAAAGGCACTGGCAGCTACGATGCACATCAGAAATACCAAAGGCCCTAGCGCAAGCAGCCACCAAAGCTTGTAGGTGATAGAAGAGAGTGGCAGCATGATCGCTAAGCTCAGTGGCGCTGCAGAAAATCTAGCGCATGCAAACTTACTTCTTCAGGCGACTCGATCTGAGGCCAGTGGCCCGTGCCAGGCAAGCTGACTATGTCAGCGCCGGGCACACGCTGGCGGTACCCATCTGCCATGTGCTGGCCCGAATTGGGGTCATCTGGCCCATTAATCAGCCGAATGGGGCGCACTTGGTAAAGCAAGGGTGAGGACAGCACCCGCTGAATAAACTGGGGTTGGTACAACTCAGGAATCACGCCCCCATTCAAAAAAACAACTGCCTTGATGTCGGGCAGGCCGTTAGTAAGCATGCGCCGCGCAAGCATTTCTTGCACCACACTCACACCCATATCGTGTGCCATCACCAGCACACTGCGCAGGCCCCTATGGCGAAGCAGCGCCTCGTGCAAATCAGCCTGCTCCAACAGACTGTAAGCATGCTGCCTCGGCTTGTCGGAAAACCCCAAGCCCAGCATGTCCAGGGCAATCAGGCTGTAGTGCTTTGATAGCGTGTCCCATACAGCGTGCCAATCATACGAGCTGGTAGGGTAGCCATGCACCAAGAGCAGCGGTGGGCCCGAGCCGCCTTGCCGCATAAAAATTTGATGACCTTTGAACTTGATGAAATCCCCACCCTCAAGCCAAGCGCTTAAACGCCCGTTCACGGATAGTGAAACCAGAGCAACGGATCACTTGCCAAAAGCGGCCGCAAAATAGATGCTTTGCGCAATAAAACCCTCCATAAAATAGCCAATGCGGCCGTTGCCATGCGGCCAATAGCACAATGTGCGTTCATAAAAATGCAAAAATAGTTAGTTATGTACAGCAATCAATTCACCGTGGAAATTGTGCACGGCCCTTCGCGCCAGCGAAACCCTACCAGCGTAGGGTTTACCAAACTGAATTTGCTTACGACAATTACATTGCCAAAATTTTTTCTGTTGAAACTGGTTTGGCATAAGGGTTAAGACCTAGAGCCGCTCGGGTCTATTATTTAAGAATGAAACTTGACTGTGAATCAACTTCGCTACGCACTTATCGTGGACGACCACCCTGTGGTGGGCAGAGGGATTGCCCATTTTTTGAAAGCCCATGCGCTGCTGGACGAGGTATTTGCAGTCCGCAATGCGCCAGAATGTTTAGAAATAGTTGAGCGCCTGGGCCCACCGGCTATTGCCATCATTGATTTTTGGCTGGCTGATGGGGCCAGCAGCGAGCTCATTACCCAGCTGCTGTTTAACTACAGTGAAACGGCCATTTTGGTCATCAGCGGCGACACCAACCCCGAAATTCAGGCCAGCGTGCGCAGACTGGGAGTGCGTGGATTTATTGACAAACAAGCATCACCAGAGCAGTTCAGCCAAACCATTTTGGCCCTACTCAGCGGCATGGTGTGGTTTGAAGAAGTGCCACTTCCCGACGCAGGCTACGGCTATTTCCGCGACATGCCGGTCACGCCGGCAGAGCTGGGGATTTCATCGCGCCAAGGGCAAATTCTTGACTTCATTCTGCAGGGTTTGCCCAACAAACGCATTGCACAACTGCTCAATTTGTCAGAAAGCACCGTCAAAGAGCACGTCACGGGTATTTTGCACAAGCTGGAGGTAAGCAACCGGATAGAAGCCATTACCAAACTGAGAGGGCGTAAACTGGTGGTTGAATGAAAATGGCAACCAACATCTCCACACAGGTTAGTGCAGAAGCCTTGAATTTAGATACATTGCCGCCCATTAACCTGGACGGTAAAGTTAAGCTACTGCACATGATTTTGACCCAGCGTAGCGGACAAGGCGCTGTGCTGGTGATACCGCCCTTTCTAGCGTGGGTGCACAGCAACTCTGGCGCGTCCGGTTCTTTGCTGCCTTGGCTCGCGGTCATGGTTTTGCTGGCTGCGCATTTGGTGTGGATTCGGCGCCAGTTTTTAAAAGACTACGCCGCACTGCCAAAACAAGAGCTGCTGGACCGGTGGACTGCCACCATGCATACAAGCGCTCTGCTGTACGGATTTTCGTGGAGCTTGCCAGTGCTTTTGACCGTTCAAAACCCCTCTTTTGAATTTTCGATTTTGTTGTATGTGATCTTGATTGCCGATACCGCTGCTGCTGCGACCTATATATCTGCCATGGTCAGCATCTTTTACCGCCTATGGTTGGGTACCTGGCTAGTCCCGCTGGCGGCGGCCTACTGGATGTTTCCCAGCTATTGGCAAGCGCTGCTCCCTACACTGGCTATTTTTTGCTTTTTTGTGCTGCGCCATGCGCAAAGTACACACCGCTTCTTGGTACGCCAAATACAGCTTGAGGAATACAGCCACAGCTTGGCAGAAAAATTCAAAATTGCGCAAACCGCAGCTGAGCAAGCCCTGAGTGAGAAAAACAGCTTTCTTTCTACCGCCAGCCATGACCTGCGCCAACCCGTGCACGCCATGGCCCTGCTGGTAGAAGCCATTGCGCTGCGCGGCAAAGAAGCCGCCCTCAAGCCGCTGCTGGTAGACCTTAAGCACTGCATGGAGTCGATGGGCATCATGTTCAACGCTTTGCTAGACCTGTCCAAACTAGAGGCTGGCGCTGTGCAAGTGCGCTCTGAACGGGTCGACTTGCATGCGCTTTTACAGCAAGTCTCTACCATATTTAAGCAACAGGCCAGTAGCCGCAATCTTGCGCTGCGCATCCATTTACCCCGTGGCCACGCCGATGCACTGGGTGACCCCACGCTGGTTTTGCAGGTGATCGTTAATTTAATCAACAACGCACTGCGTTATACCGAAAAAGGCGGCGTGCTGGTAGGCGTGCGGCGGCGGGGCAACCATTGGCAAATTGAAGTCTCCGATACAGGTGTGGGTATGAATGCGCAAGAGACAGGCTTGGTGTTTTCGCCCTACCACCGCAACGCGCATGCCCTGCGCACTGACGCTGTGGGCTATGGGCTAGGCTTGGCGGTGATGGCCCGCTGCGCAGCGCTGATGGGCGCTACTTATGGTGTGGAATCGAGGCTGGGCAAAGGCTCTAAATTTTGGATCAAAGTGCCGATAGCACCCAACGCGCCGGCGGTAATAGACCATGCACAAACCCCATTTACTGCACAGCGCACCTCAAACTTGCACCGCCTTTCGGGCACCTGCTTGATCCTAGAAGACGATGCGCTGGTTAACGCGGCATGGTCAGCACTGCTGGGTGAATGGGGCGTAGACGCACGGTTTGCCACCCGTGCGCACGAGGCCTTGGCCCATGTGGATGCAGGTTTTGTGCCCCAAGTTATTCTGTGTGATGAGCGTCTGCGGTCGGGTGAAAGTGGTTTTGCTATTTTGCGAACTCTACTAGAACGGTGTCCACTGGCCCGAGGTGCCATGGTGAGTGGCGAATTTAATTCAACACATTTAGCGCAGGCCGAGAGCGAGGGCTACTTGGTTTTGCGCAAGCCCTTTGATGTCGCTCAACTGCATGGCCTGTTGGCCACCTGGTTTGCTACCCAAGCCTGAAAAATCCCTCCCTTGGTCGGGTTGAACCCGCGCGCTAATATTATTACCATCGTATTAGCGCGGTACCGCCCATCTATAAAAGGAAGTGTTGCACCGCACTGCGTTGCCCATGGAGCGTGGCTCCATTCAAGCTGTATTTTTGGGTAACGAACACCAACAATTCCAAAGAACCCCCATGCTAAATCGATTAAGACAAATTTTTTCTAGTGACAATGAATCTCAGTACCCCAGTACCAAGCCAGCGGCCACAACCCGGCCGCCTGTCAATGGTTACCGAGAGGCTAGCACGAGCCAGGAAGAGGAAAAAGTGGGCACGGTTGGCGTTAAACGCCAAGACAATTTAATCAAAAAACTCACCGACGACCACCGCGCTTTGATGGCACAGTATGGCGAAATTAAGCACGATGCAGACTTGGAAAACTGGCAAATACTAGAGCAGCGGCTGGGCTATTTTCAAGTCACATTAACCGACCATTTGCTGGTAGAAACCGTTAAGCTGTACTCTTACCTTAAACAAACGCACCGCCACGACGAAGACGCTTACGCCAGCATCCAAGACTTCACCGCTGAGATGAGCGTGATACGCAAAAATGTGACCTCCGCGATAGCAAATTTTCGTGATATTTCGTTCAATATTGAGAAACAAAAAACCTTCCCCGGAGTATGGCGCGCCATTGGTGTAGCACTGGGTAACCGCATTCAACGCGAGGAAAAAAGCCTGTACCCGCTTTACTGAAGCTTATGCACAGCCATACCCACAGCAAGATTGTGCTGACCCCCTTGGTGCACCAGCAGTACTTAGCCTCGCAGGCCTTAGGCCTACAGTACTTGGTGGTCAACGCGCACAAAACCTTTTATACCTACATCAATGGGTGGGCAGACTACCAGCAGCGCAGCCCCATGCGTGCAAGCACCACCATGATGGGGTACTCCATGACCAAGACTTTCACCGCAGTGGCCATACTGCAATTGGTCGGGGTTGGCAGCTTAGGGCTTGATGATGATATTGCCACTGTATTGCCCGCCCCAGCTTATGCAGGGCAGCGCATCACCGTGCGCCAGTTGCTATGCCACACCAGCGGCCTACCCAACCCTATTCCGTTACGCTGGGTGCATTTGGCTACGGAGCATGCCCAGTTTGACGAAGAGGCAGCCCTGGCCCAGGTGCTGCGCAAACACAGCAGCCTCAAATCTAAGCCAGGGCATAGCTATGCGTATTCCAACATAGGCTATTGGCTGCTAGGTAAAATAATAGAACGCATTACAGGCCACACTTACACAGACTACGTAGCGCAGCACATATTGCAACCCTTAGGCTTGTCAGACCGCGACTTGGGTTTTGCAATGGCTAACCCCGCGCTGCACAGCAAGGGCTATTTGGCCAAATATTCAGCACTTAACTTGCTCAAAGCTTGGGTGACCGATAGCAAACTGTGGGGCCCGTATGAAGGCGACTGGTTGACCTTAAAAAACCATTACGCCAACGGGCCTGCGTTTGGTGGGCTGGTGGGCACAGCACATGGGTTTGCGCAGTTATTGCAAGACCAGCTGCGCCAAAGCTCGGTGCTGCTGAGTTTTCAAAACCAGCAACTGCTGCAAACCCAGCAAACCAATAGCCGTGGCGCGCTGGTACCCATGACCCTGGGCTGGCATATTGGCCATAAAAACGACATGCCCTACCTGTTTAAAGAGGGCGGTGGTGGCGGTTTTCACAGCGAAATGCGCTTGTACCCGCAGCTAGGCATTGGCACCATCGTCATGGCCAACAGCACCACATTCAATTCAACCCGGTTTTTGAACCACACAGACAATGTGTTTTTTTAGACCGCTGTTTTAGAGGCCTGTTGCGCTTGCTTGCGTAACTCCTCGGTTGTTTCACCCGGTCCCACTGCGCTCCATCCGGGCGGCATGGTTATGCAGCCCCATACGGCTTTGGGACTGCGCGCTCTCAGCAAATCCTTTCCCAAGGCTAGCCATTCTGTAAACTCTACGCGCAAAGGGTTGTAGCTTGTTTGCGGCTTGACAAGCCCATACCGGCACGGCAAATCAGACCGCTCAGCGATGTAAGTGCCAAAGAGCCTGTCAAATACGATCAAGACACCACCGTAGTTGCCATCTAAATACTCTAAATTTGCGGCATGGTGAACGCGGTGGCTAGAGGGCGTGTTGAGTACATATTCCAGCCAACCGAGCTTTGGAATCCATTCGGTATGAATCCAAAACTGGTAGGCTAAATTTAAGCTCAGCGTAGCCACTACCAACTGCGGCGCAAACCCCAGCCACACCAAAGGCACAAAAAATACCACGCTTCCTGCTAACTTGCCCAGAATTGAAATGCGGTAAGCGGCGGCTAATGTCAACTGGTTGGAGCTGTGGTGCACCGAATGGTTAGCCCAAAACCAGCGCACACGGTGCGATGCGCGGTGGTACCAGTAGTAACAAAACTCTTGGCCCACAAACAGCAATGCAATGGCTTGCCACGAATCCATTGCAACCGTAGTGATGCGGTGCGTCCAGGCCCAAGCTATTAAGGGCGCCGCAATAGAAAACGGAACCACCACGGCCACCACATGCCGGGCTACCAGGTTAGTCAAAGACACACCTAGGGCCTTCCAGTCGTAGCCCTTTGTACGCGATAAAACCACTGCCTCTATCAACGACAGCAAAATCAACGATGGCAAAACCACCACAAGTAGAAATTTACCGATGGTCATAATTTACTCCTTGGTATTGTGTGGCTTGTGAACTGTCAAAGCTGTGTCAGCCCAACCAGTGGGCAGGGCATGCACTAGCCGCTCTAGCAGCAAGCAGGCACTTTGCAACTGTGCAACCTCGGTGGCCGTCAGTGCTGTGGCTATGACTTGGGCCAGAGACTGTTCAGCCTGCAATGCTGCGCTGCCCAGTATCCTCAAGCTGCTGTGGGTCAAACTCAATACAGACTGCCTACCGTCCACAGGGTGCTGCTTGCGCTTAATGCGCTTTTCAGCTTCCAGCTCGGCCAGCAGGCGCGTGAGCGACTGAATTTTCACGCCTTCCCGCGCGGCAAGCTGGGTAGGTGTCATATCGCCAGAAATTCTAAGGTGACCTAGCACGCTTAGCTTGGCAGTGCTGATACCCTGGTCTTGTAGCTTGGGCCGCAAAGACCGGGCCAACAGCGTAACTGTGCGGCGCAGTTGGGTTGCACAAAGGAGTGTTTCGTTTGATTTAGATGTCATATTTTTTACTAAGAATAGTCTTAGTAAAATTATAAGACTAATCTTATAATTTTGCAAAAAATCAAATTTATTTTAAGAAAACAACATGAATTTAATTGATGTAGCCATTTCAGCGGTTCAACTAATGTCACCGATCTCTACACAATCCCTACTTGAGTAGGGTTCCCAGGGGCATGGTTCAAAAGGTAGCATTCACTGGTAAGTTTGCTTCTTGATTTTATGAACCTGCACTTTAAAGGGATCGTTATGACACTTAGACTATTATTACCACTGCTTGCTGCAATGCTCATAAGCGCATGTGGAGGTGGAGGCGGGGGTGGAGATGGGGGCTCAGATACTCCTCCCATAGGCGGGACAGCCACTTACACCGTCACCGTCTCAAAAACTGGCGCTGGCGCGATCGTTTCAGCACCTGCTGGCATCGACTGTGGAGCCACGTGCAGCGCTAGCTATGCTGCCAACACAACCGTTACTCTAACGGCTACCCCAGCGGCGGGTCAGCGGTTTTCGGGCTGGTCTGGCGACTGCAGCACCAGCGCACTCACCTGCACGCTGTCGATGGGCGCGAACAAATCGGTTGGAGCGGCATTTGCGGCACTGCCCGTAGCAGGCTGGCAAAGCCAGCTGGCCATATCTCCTTCTACTTCAGCAGGCCATGGTGATGCCAAAATAGTGATTGCCAATGATGGCCGGGCCATGGCCACATGGTCGCAGCCCAATGTGGTGGGCAGCACGCAAATTGGCGACATTGTCTGGGCCAGTCGCTACACCCCAGGCAGTGGATGGGCAGCACCCACCGAAGTCACACGGGTCGATGGCAACGTGTCAGAGTATTTCCTGGCGATGAACTCAGCCAATGGCAAGGGTATGCTCGGCTGGACGCGCAATGTCAACACCACTTACGATGTGATGACCGTGCCTTTTGATTTGGCAGCCGCGTGGGGCACACCGGCAATCATCGATGCCCGCATTGATCCCGCTACTTCGCTTAGCATGGGGGTGGACTCCAGCGGCAGCACAGTGGCTGTGTGGCAAGGGGCCAAGCCCACCGGGTTTGCAAACCGCGCTGTATGGTCTAACCGCTACACACCAGCTGGCGGCTGGGGTACGCCGCAGCTGGTGAACACTGGCGCTGATGATGGTGCGATCAACCCAGAAGTTGCCGTCACACCGGGTGGCGATGCAGTGGTGGTCTGGCGCGGCTTTGGCGTGTCTTCTGCTACTGCGGGACTATGGTCTAGCAAATACACCGCCGGCGCAAGCTGGAGTGCCCCTGCGCGCATCGTTGCCCAGGTAGCCTCCAGTCCTTCAGCCGCCTATGACATTGGAACTTTCCCCAGCTTAGCCGCAGACAGCAATGGCAATATGCTACTTGCGTGGACTCAGATAGGCTTGTTCTCAGTGAGCCCGCAATTTCGCACCAATGTATGGACCTTGCGCTATTCCGGCGGCGCTTGGTCTACCACGCCAGTGCCCATTGGAGTGGAATTAAATACTTCACCCGCTTCGTCTGACATCTCGTCGGTTAAACCGATGGTCAGGCTCAATGCGCAAAACCGCGCCGTGGTGAGCTGGACCTGGTCTGCAGCCCGCGGAGTATGGGTTAACCGCACGCGCGCGGATGGAAGCTGGGAGACTGCCCAAGACCTGAGCATCAGCGCCAACAACCCGACAACGGACAATCCCCAAAGCGGTGGTATCGATGACCAAGGCAATGTCACCATTGCCTGGTCCAGCAGCATCACGTCCAACATCGTGACCCGCAGATTTACCGAGGGTTCAGGTTGGGGCGCGCCCCTGGACATGGTGACTTACAACAATACCGAGGGCGTTCTAGGGGGTGGATCCTTAGCCATTAACAATCGAGGCGACGGTGTACTGATCTGGAATCTTGCGCCAGATATTCGGGTGGGAGGCAGCCGGATATACGGCCGCATTTACAACTCTGGCTTATAACCAATGCAAAGCGCCCCGTCCTGGGGCGCTTTTTTTGATGGCTACACTTTAGCCAGAACCACGCTCTGGCATCCAGCACCCGCAGTAGGCTATTGATGGGTGCGCTCTTGGTCTGCTGGTGTTTCAAGTGAAATTGCAGGCAGTTTCTAGCGTTTGGGTACTTCCTCTGGCATCATCCAGTGCATGCTAGATATTGTGGTTCTCTTCTTTTTGCTAGGCCTGTTGGCCCGTTTGGTTAAAAGCGACTTGGCGCTGCCCGGTGCGCTGTACGAAACGCTGTCCATCTACCTGCTGCTGGCCATTGGCCTCAAAGGCGGTGTAGAGCTGTCTAAACAAAGCGTGCAAACTATTTTGCCGCAGGTGCTGTGGTGCTTGGCGATGGGCTTGGCTATACCTTGCCTGCTGTACCCGGTGCTGCGCCGGGTAGTGAAGCTGGGCAGCTATGACGCGGCTTCGGTGGCGGCGCATTATGGCTCGGTGAGTGTGGTGACTTTTGCAGTGGCCAGCGCATATTTGGTGCAGCAAAAGGTGGCTTTTGAGGCCCATGCCGCGCTGTGGGTTGCGCTGCTGGAGGCACCGGGCATAGTGGCAGGCATAGCGCTGGCACGCTGGTCGGCGGCCAGAGCTGCGGCCAACGCGGGCGGAAATTCTTCTGTGTCGGGTAGTTCTGCGTCAGCCGCCACACGCATCGCACCTGCCACAGACCAGGCGGCCAACCCTGCCAGCACCTGGAGCGCCCTCGCCCACGATGTGTTTTTAGGCAAATCGGTGCTGCTGCTGGTAGGCGGCTTGGCCATCGGCACCAGCATGGGCGAGGCTGGTACAGCACCGATTGCACCGCTGTTTACGGTGCTGTTTAAAGGCGTGCTGGCGCTGTTTTTGCTAGAGCTGGGCCTGGTGGCTGGCGCGCGGCTGGGAGAGCTGCGGCGCTATGGCGTGGGTTTGATTGTTTTTGCTTTGATGGCACCGATGGCCTTGGCCGTGCTGGGTGCGCTGGGCGGCAAGCTGCTGGGCCTGAGCGTAGGCGGCACCGCCATCATGGCGGCGCTGGCGGCCAGTGCCAGCTACATAGCCGCACCCACCGCCATGCGCATCGCGGTGCCGCAGGCCAATGCGGCGCTGTCGATTACGGCGGCGCTGGGCATTACGTTTCCGTTCAACGTAGTGGTGGGCATTCCGCTGTACCTTAAGCTGGCCCAGGCTTTGGCCTGAAGTGTTAAAGCCGAATTAGCCCCACTTAATTTCAAAAATTAGCACCCAAAGTACCCCATGGACACACACCCTAAAAAGCTGCTCGTTATCATTACCGAAGCAGCGATAGAAAAACGCTTGATCGCCAATGCCAAGCGCCTGGGCGCGCAAGGCTACACCGTGTACGACGTGCGCGGCGGCTCGCACCACGCCACGCACGAGGGCGCGTGGGAGGCCGACCGCATGATTGAAATCAAAATTATTTGCGACCCCGCTGTTGCCGACACCATTGCCCAGCATGTCATAGCGCAGTACGCCACCCACTACGGTGTGAGCCTGTTTTTTACCGATGTGCAAGTCGTGAGGCCGCAAAAGTTTTAAACAGCGTAGCTCGCTAGCGCCAAGCTTAAGCGGCAGTGCAGTGTTAGAATTGAATTGTTGATAGCAGGAGAGTGATGTAAAACCATTTGCATCCACCGAAGGCGCAAACTTCCATAATCGCTCAGGTTCCCGTACTGCCCTACAACACCAGCCGTCTGGAGAGCCGATGTGTGCAATGCACATCGCACCGAAGGAGCAAAACCCTAGCGTGAATTAGCTGGGGTTGAATCTCTCAGGTACCAAGGACAGTGGAAGCGGCCGCAGCATTATAGTTTGCCTGCGGTTGCTATATTAAAAATAGCTACCCTTGCTCTATTTAGCTGCGCTAAACCATTGTTTCAACGCTAATTAAGCGTTTTTTCTTCAAAAGGATTGGCTATGAAAGTCATCGTATTGGGCGCAGGCGTCACGGGTATTACTACGGCTTGGTTTTTACGCCAGCAGGGCCATGAGGTTACGGTGGTAGACCGCAACGCGGGCGCTGCCATGGAAACCAGCTTTGCCAACGGCGGGCAAATATCAGTTAGCCACGCCGAGCCGTGGGCCAACCCCGGCGCACCGCTAAAGGTACTGAAGTGGCTGGCCAAAGAAGACGCGCCCCTGCTGTTTAGGCTGCGGGCCGACATGAACCAGTGGCTGTGGGGCCTGGAGTTTTTGCGCAACTGCACACCTGCACGCACGCGGCACAACATCAAACAAATCGTTAACTTGGGGCTATACAGCCGCAGCACCCTGCAAAAGCTGCGCGCCGACCTGGGGCTAGACTACAGCGCGCTGACCAAAGGCATATTGCACTTCTACACCAGCCAAGCCGAATACGACGACGCCCAAGCGCCCGCCCGCATCATGCGCGAATACGGCTGCGAACTGGACATGAAAACCGCCGCCGAATGCGTGGCCATCGAACCCGCGCTGGCCCAGTGCCAAAACGCCATCGTAGGCGGCAGCATGACGCCCAGCGACGAGTCGGGCGACGCGCAAGCCTTTACCACCGCCCTGGCCGCCCAATGCGCCGCGCAAGGCGTAGAGTTTTTGTACAACACCCATGTGCTGGGGCTAGAGACGGCGGGCGGCGCAGGCAGCCAGATCACCAGTGTGCAGGTAGCCGCTGGCCGTGGCGAGGCCGGCGGCCAGCTGCGCAGCCTGCAAGCCGATGTGTATGTGATGTGCCTAGGGTCGTTTAGCGCCCAGTGGGCCAAGCTGCTAGGCCAAACCCTGCGCATCTACCCGGCCAAGGGCTACTCGGTCACCCTGCCCGTCATCAACGAAGCCGCGTCGTACAACGTGAGCCTGACCGACGACGAATACAAGCTGGTGTTCTCCCGCCTGGGCAACCGCCTGCGCATTGCCGGCACCGCAGAGCTGGGCGGCTACAACACCGACCTAAACCTGGTGCGCTGCCAAGCCATAGTACGCCGCGTGCGCCAGCTGTTCCCCGAGATGACCGACGGCCAAGACGCCCAGTTTTGGACCGGCCTGCGCCCCGCCACCCCCAGCAACGTGCCCTACATAGGCCGCAGCAAAACCAGCAACTTGTACCTTAACACCGGCCACGGCACCCTGGGCTGGACCCACGCCTGCGGGTCTGGCGCAGCCATTGCTGACATAGTGAGCGGCAAAGTGCCCGAGGTGGACTTTGCCTTTACGGGGCTGACTGCTGCACGCAGTGCATGGGGTACGGCCCGTGAAGTGCAGTATTCATAACTTAATATTCAAGATTAAGTACTCATTATTTAATAGCATACTATCTAGCATTATCTTGGGCGATAGGCTAATTTAGCACTGAAAATTCATACCAACAAGGTGGCGGCTAGGATTCCTAGGCTTGATTTTCAGGGCTTAGTGTTCAGGACTTATTTTTTAGCACACGCATGGGCCGCTGCGCCTTAGACTCAGGTTTTTCCGAATCTGCGCCAAACATCTGCCTCTCTAGGCTGTTGATTATGCCTGGCAGGCTGGGCAGGGCCTCGTTGTAGGCGCTTTCGGGCATTGCGTCGCTGCGCAAGCTGCTGGGTGCGTGGGGCGGTATCTGGGCCTCTTCGGCCCAATGGCCTGGATTCACCCAGCCAATGCGTTTGCCGGTTTCCAGTTTTTGCAGCACCACCAAAGCGCGCCGCTCAATGTCTTCTAGCTTATTAGTGCTATCGGGCAGCCAAGCTATCACTATCCGCGAAGTTTGGGCAATGGGTGTGCTGTGGCTGGCAATGGCCATGGTGCGGCTGATGATTTTTTGCGCTACCGCAGCAGCAGCAGAAGTGCTTTTGTGCATGACCATAATCACGGCAAACGCATTGGGCGCAACCCTGGCTACCGTGTCCACCACAGAGACGCTAGACGATACGGCGGCGGCTATTTGCACCATGCCAATGTCAAAACCCTCACCGCCAAAGCGCTCTTGCAAATCTTCGGCGTTAGACACTTCAATATAAAAAAACGCAGCGGTGGTTTTATTGGCCAGAATACGCTGCATTTGGGATGCAAAAATTTGCTCAAAGCCTGCGCGGTGTACCAGCCCTGTCAGCTCATCTCTGCCCTGTGATGGGCTGGAACGCGCCGCTACACTGCGGCCATAGCGGTACTGCAGCAGCTGGGTGTAAAACATAATCAAGGCGGCAACCAGAAAACCCATGGTAGATGTGGTCCGGCTGGAGACGCCATCGGTAATGCCCCACACGCTAAGCAGAGGCACCAAAATACTGAAAGTCAGCAACATTACAGCCAGCAAATTCACCGCTGCATAAGCCTGCTTGCGTAAAACTGCCGCCAAAACAATGCCTGTTGAAAACAGCAGGCCACCCAGCAGAAACAGCGGCATAGCCAGAGTTTGAACTTTGCGTGCGTCTATACCTACCAACAGCAGTGTGCACAGCAAAGCAGCCACCAACCACACCAGTGTCAAGCGCCACACCACACCGGAGTAAATTTTTTGCAGCACCACCGTACCCACCACCCAAGGCAAAACCGCCGCAAACAGCATACCGGTTATGAATTTGCTTTGGTCATTAAACCTGGCGGTACCCGTGTCGATGTACATCCCAGCTACGCCGCCTTGGGTAACCACGGCAAAGCCTATTACCACCAGCAGCACCGCTACGGCCACAAAGTTAAAACGTTTAAATACTACTGCCGCGCTTAAACAAACCAAAGACAACACTAGGGCCAACCCTAGCAACATACCGGTACGCAACGCACCATCAAAGCGATCGACCCTAAAGTGCTGGTCGCTTTGCAGCACCATGGGGGCCACCATCATGCCTTGGTGGCCCAGTTCTAGCACCAGTTGCAGCTCGCCAGAGTCGGTAGGTATTGGAAAAGCTGGGCTGCGGTGGGCAAATGGCCAGCGCACCATGGCTATTTGGTCGCCTGCCATAGCGCGTCTCCAAGGCCCATCGTTGTAGCGGTAGCTTAGGTGCGCAATGTCCAGCCGCACCATGGGTATTTCCAGCATTACCCCTTGTTCTGATGGCGGCAACTGCAGCCGCAGCCTGCCCACCCAGCGTTCGCCTTGGCTCAGGGTAAATGGCTTAGCAGCTTGCGGTGCGGCAAACTGTGCTTCTGGCCAAGCCCATACTTGGGCAGCATCGAAAGCTTCCTCGGGTTTAGCGTTTGGGGCCTGTAGCTTGGCAAACTGCCATAAGGGGTGCAGATTGAGGGCCATCTGGCTGTGGCTTTGTTTGCTAAAGTCGGCCAACGGAACCGCCAGCGCGTGCCCCACTCCTAGGCTGCAAAATCCCCAGCCCACCACCAACACTAGCACCGGCCCCAAGCGCTTTAAAATTTCTAGCCGCCCGGTGTGCTTTTGCCACCCAAAGCGGCTGAAAAATGCACGCAGTAATCCACTACGCTGGCGCAAAAAGCTATAAAAAAAGCATGTGCAATCAAAAGTCATGGCGAAATGGTAGTGCGGCACCCTACCTTAAAGTAACCGCGTGGTTACAACACTCTAACACCTTCTTTTAACGCGGCTATTGCCGTTTTTGTCCGGCGCTATATTTTAAAGGTACTTTAGTGCTTTCGCCCCAAAAAAATGCTGCACAGTCAGCTATTATTTCAATAGTATTCTTGCACAGCGCAGATTACTGGCCCTGTCCTAGCGCAAAGCCTGCTTCCCCGTCAAAAGTGCACAGATTTTCGGTTTTAATAAAGTCTAACTCGTCGCTTTGCAGGTTTTGTAGCAGCTTGATAATGTCTGCATGCGAACACCCACCTAGCTGGGTTGGGCTGGCTTGGTGTGACTGCGGCACACCCATAAAGCGGCAGCGCCAATGGTCAGTGCAAAAGGTTTCTGGAAAGCCGCCTGGCCACACTTTCACCCCTCGGTTGGTGATCATTTGCAACTTAAACTGTGTTGCACTGGGCTGCTGCGACAGGGTTTGCAAGCGGCCTGCCAAATAGTCGGCAGACACACCGCTGGTATGCACAAACACATCTACACCCACCAAGGCTTTGGCTGCGGGCGGGCGCGGCGTGTACAGTGGCAAGGCCGCTTTTGCAGGGACGGCAGGCATAGCAGCGTACTGCACGGCTTTGAGCCTGCTAGGCTCTTGGCCTAAACGGGTAATCACGGCCTGCGCGAACGCGTGCGTGCCCACGGGTTTAAATGCCAAGCCATCTGCCGGGCCGTTCACCAAATCAGCGGTTTGCACACCGTCTTCCAGCGCCCTGAGCCACGCGTTATGCACCCGCTGGGCAACTGCATTTTGGCCAATGTGCACCAGCATCATCACCGCGCCCAGCAACAATCCCGACGGGTTGGCCACGCCCTGCCCGGCAATGTCGGGGGCGCTGCCATGAATGGCCTCAAACATAGCCACATGTTCGCCAATGTTGGCGCTGCCGCACAAACCCACGCTGCCAGTCAACTCTGCTGCCACGTCAGAGATGATGTCAGAGGTGGTTCGACGGCTTTGAACAGTTTTATCCCGAAAGATAGTTGAAACTCTGACGTAGGTTGGTTGCGTCGGGAGCGCTGGGTAAATGGTAACTG
>JAYWGO010000080.1:0-67435 GCA_043778205.1 Polaromonas sp.
CGGAAATTTTGGGATCAGGCAATGTCGTTGTTTGAGCGCAGCGAGTTTCGACATTGACCCCAAAATTGAGCACTGCAGATGCTCCCCGAAGGGCCGGGGTTCAGGGCGGCAACCATCGCAGCGCCGCAGCAGTGCGCGGACCCAGTACAACGAATTAAATCGTATCAATAAAACTGCGCAATTTGTCTGACCGGGTTGGGTGCTTGAGCTTGCGCAGCGCCTTGGCTTCGATTTGGCGAATGCGCTCTCGGGTTACGTCAAACTGCTTGCCCACTTCTTCCAGTGTATGGTCGGTGGACATTTCAATGCCGAAACGCATGCGCAGTACCTTGGCTTCGCGTGGGGTGAGGCCGTCCAAAATGTCTTTCACCACATCGCGCAGGCCCGCCTGCATGGCGGCTTCTAGCGGGGCGGTGTTGGCACCGTCTTCGATAAAGTCGCCCAAATGGCTGTCGTCATCGTCGCCAATCGGGGTTTCCATGCTGATCGGCTCTTTGGCGATCTTCATGATCTTGCGGATTTTGTCCTCAGGGATTTCCATCTTCTCGGCCAACAGACTGGCATCCGGCTCAAAACCGTGCTCTTGCAGGTGCTGGCGGCTGATGCGGTTCATCTTGTTGATGGTCTCGATCATGTGCACCGGAATGCGGATGGTGCGCGCCTGGTCAGCAATAGAACGGGTAATGGCCTGGCGAATCCACCATGTGGCATAGGTGGAGAACTTGTAGCCCCGGCGGTATTCAAACTTGTCTACGGCTTTCATCAAACCGATGTTGCCTTCTTGAATCAGGTCCAAGAACTGCAGGCCGCGGTTGGTGTACTTTTTAGCGATAGAAATCACCAGGCGCAGGTTGGCCTCGATCATTTCTTTTTTGGCTGCACGCGAGCCACGCTCGCCGTCGTTCATGCGCTTGTTGATGTCTTTCAGCTCGTCCAGCGGCACCACTACACGCGATTGCAAGTCGGTCAGCTTTTGCTGAATTTCTTGCACTGGCGGTACGTAGCGGCCCATGGTGGTAGACCAGGGCTTGCCTGCCGCAGCTTGCTTTTCAATCCACTTTAAGTCCAGCAAATGCGAGGGCACTTTGTGGTTATTTTTGTCGCGGCCCGAAAAATCGCGCACAAAATCGGCCTGCGGGTAGTGGCATTTGTCTACGATGATGCGGCGCAGTTCGCGCTCTTTTTTGCGCACATCGGCCACCTGGCTGCGCACCAAATCGCACAGTTTTTCAATGCTCTTGGCGGTAAAGCGAATCAGCATCAGGTCTTCGGTGACCAGCTGTTGGGCTTTCACATAGGCGGGTGTGCCGTAGCCTTCTTTGTCGTAAATTTTGTGCAGCTTTTCAAACAAACCGCGCAGCACTTCAAAGCGGCGGAAGGCCTCTACTTTGAGCTCTTCGAGCTTTTTGGTCATGGCCTTGGAGCCGCCTTTGCCGTCGTCGTCGTCGGCTTCGTCGTATTCGTCAAAGTCTTCTTCGGCCACAAAGTCGTCGGCCTCGTTGGGGTTGCTAAAGCCGTCCACCACGCCAGAGATCACGACTTTGCCGTCGGAGATCTCTTGCATCATGTTAAAAATTTCTTGAATGGTGGCCGGGCTGTTGCTGATCGCCTCCATCATCACCATCAAGCCGCCTTCAATGCGCTTGGCAATCTCAATCTCGCCTTCGCGCGTGAGCAGTTCTACCGTGCCCATCTCGCGCATGTACATGCGCACGGGGTCGGTGGTGCGGCCAAATTCGCTGTCTACTGTAGACAGGGCGGCTTCGGCTTCTTCTTCGGCTTCTTCTACGCTGGCCGCGGTGGGTGCGTTGTTGTTGAGCAGCAGGGTTTCGGCATCGGGCGTTTGCTCGTACACGGCTACGCCCATGTCGTTAAGCAGCGAGTGCACTACGTCCAGGGTTTCTGCGTCAACCAGCTTGTCGGGCAGGTGGTCTGATATTTCGCCGTGGGTGAGGTAGCCACGGGTTTTGCCCAGGGTGATCAGCGCTTTAAGGCGCAGGCGGCGCTTGGCCATGTCTTCTTCAGACAAGACGGTGTCGTCCAGGCCAAATTCTTTCATCAAGGCGCGCTCTTTCGCCTTGGACAGTTTCATGCGCAGGGGTTTGACTTTTTCGCCCGTTTCAGGGTCGATGACTGCAGCCACCGGTTCAGGTTCGATGTCGCGTGGGTCAATCTCTTCTACATCGGGCAAACCGTTGATGTTGCCTTTAGGCTTGGGGCCACGCTTGCCGGGGATGCGGTCGCCAGGCTTGGGCGCGGCTTTGACCACGACTTTCGCAGGCGCAGCTTTTTTAGCTGCGGCTTTGGCGGGTGCTGCTTTAGCGGGCACGGCCTTGGCGGCCACGGGATCTTTGACAAGCTTAGCGGTCATATTTACCTCTACATTACAAAATACAAAAAGCGCAGCCTAGCACCGGCTGGCACACAGGCTTGGTTGTTAGGTGGCCCCTGAAGGCACGTTTAACAAGGGGGAAGCCACGCAATGGCGATTTACCAGAAGAAAACCAGGGTCCAACAAAGCCCAATTAACAAGCTAACTTAAAAAGCTAAATCAATCAGCTCAAAAAATAAGCCAGTTAGAAAAGCTGAATTAAAAGTAAAGCCAAGTTAAAACTAAAGCTAAGTTAAGACTAAAGCTAAGTTAAGACTAAAGTTGAGAACCAGAGTTAACTATTCTGGTGAATGGCAAGTGCAAACTAGGGCGATCATTTGGAATGCAGTCCTTGCGATAGTGGCTGTATGAGACGCTGTGGTCTGTGTGCCGGTACGGAGGTGCTGCTGTCGCATTTGCGCTTGTTACACGGATTATACCTGATTTAGGCCAAACTTCGCGCTTTGCGCCGCTCCATAAGCTCTTTGTAGCGGGCGAATTTGGCGGGGTCGGCTATTTGGCTGGACAAATCGCGCAGCTCGGCGTTTTCAGTGTCCACTTGCATCGACAGCAAAATTGCGCCCAGCTCTTTGGCATCGCTCACGATATCGTCGGGCACGGCCGCTACCAGTTTGCGGGTGCTGGCCTCGTGCGGGTGGCCACGCAGGCCTTCGCTCAGTGCGCCCCAGGTTTGCGGGCCATGTTCTTGAATTTGCGCATCCAGCCAGCTGAAAACACTGCCATGCGGTGCGGGCAGTTCGCACAGCAAATGGTGCTCGGCGCTGCCCAAACGCTCCCACGCGGGGTTGTCCAGCAGCAAAATTTGCAGCGCACGGTCAGCCCTGGGCGGCGGTGCGATGCGGCCTGTAATGCTGCCTGTGCGCGGCTGGGCGGTGTAGCCGGGGTTGGGAAATTTGCTTGCAAATTTGCTGCCGAATTTACTGCCCAATTTAGTTTTGAATTTATTAGGGTCTTCGCCGTCGCGGCTGCCGGGCACATAGGGTGCGTTGGCAGGCGCGTAAGTGCCGCTGCGGTTTGCGCCCGGAGGCGGTGTTTTGGGCAGCCACAGGTCGCTCAGTTCGCGCTCGTCCAGTTCCACCAGTGTGGCTATTTCGCGCATAAGCTGGCGTTTAAGCGCGCCGTCGGGCAGGGGCAGCCACAGCGGTTTGGCCTGCGCGGCAAAGCGGGCGCGGCCTTCGGCTTCTTGCAGGTCGCAGCCGTCTCTGGCCGCGTCAATTAAAAAGCGGCTCAGGGGCACGGCCTCGCTGATGCAGCGGGCAAACGCGTCGGCCCCGTGTTCGCGCACAAAGCTGTCGGGGTCGTGCTCGGCGGGCAGGAATAAAAACTTGGCGGTGCGCGTGTCAGTCGCAAAGGGAATGGCCCCGTCCAGCGCTTTGCGCGCTGCGCGCCGGCCTGCGCCATCGCCATCAAAGCTGAACACCACATGGTCGGTAAAGCGAAACAGCTTTTGCACATGGTCAGTAGTGCAGGCGGTGCCCAATGTGGCCACTGCGTTGGGAAAGCCCAGCTGGGCCAGGGCCACCACGTCCATGTAGCCTTCGGTAACCAGCACATAGCCCGATTTTTGCAGTGCAGCCCGCGCCTCAAACAGGCCGTACAGCTCACGGCCTTTGCTAAAAACCGGGGTTTCGGGCGAGTTTAAATACTTAGGCTCGCCTTTGTCCAGCACCCGGCCACCAAAGCCGATGGTCTCGCCTTTGACGTTGCGGATGGGGAACATCACCCGGTCTCGAAAGCGGTCGTACTTTTTTTTCTCGCCCTCGGGCTGGTTGTCATCTTGGGGTTTTTCTATCACCAAGCCGCTTTCCACCAGCAGGGGGTCGTCGTAGTCAGGAAACACGCTGGCCAGGCTGCGCCAGCCTTCGGGCGAGTAGCCCAGCGCGTACTGCTTGGCAATCTCGCCGGTCAGGCCGCGCTGGCGAAAGTAGGCCTTGCCGCGCTCAGAGTCTTTAAGCTGTTCGCGGTAAGCGTCAGAGGCTTTAAGCAGCACCTCGGTGAGTGAAGCTTGGCGGGTTTTAACCTGCGCATCGCGGGCGCGGTCTTGCGGGCTGCGCTCGTCTTCGGGCACCTGTAGCCCCAAGGTTTGGGCCAGGTCTTTGATAGCCTCTATGAAGCTCATGCCGTTGTGCTCCATCATGAAGCTTAGGGCGTTGCCGTTTTTGCCGCAGCCAAAGCAGTGGTAGAACTGTTTGGTGGGGCTGACGCTGAATGAGGGCGATTTTTCACCATGAAAAGGGCACAGGCCGGAGTAGTTGGCCCCGGTTTTTTTAAGCTGCACATGGCGGCCCACAATTTCTACCACGTCGGCACGGGCGATGAGTTCTTGAATAAAGCTATTGGGAATGGCCATAAACGCTAGTGTAGAAGGTCTGGCTGTGTGATTTGGCGTGTGCGCTAGCGTGCAGGTGCTGCACGCTATGTTATTAATAGCTGCTTGTGCAGCATTTCCTTGGGCGAGAGGGCTAAAACGCTGAAAAACAGTAAATACACAAAATACAGTGGTTAAAGCGGTGATTAGGAGGTTTTATCTGAAGATACTTCTACCGCATGGGCCCAAAAATTACTCAAATCTGAATCATTGACCTTAACTTTGGCCAAGGCTGCCCGCTTGGCTACAAAGCGAATGTTGCGCCTGTCCCAGCCTTGCGCCTCGTTAAATTTGCTTAGCAAAGCATGGTGCACTTGGTGCCAATCTAAAGGCAACGATGCGCTGGAGCAGGTGACTATCCTGGCGCGCAGAGGAAAGTCGGTTTTAAGTTCCTGGCTTAAAACGTGGATTTGCGCTACTGCACGGATGAGACGGTTTTGCAGTTCATCGCCCATCGATGCGGCGGGCATAAGGATGGCATATACGTTATGGTTGACTTTTGCGTACACATCTTCGTGGCGGAACACGCTGCGCAGCACCCGCACCACACTTTGGCTGCTGGGGGCTTGGCTGCGCCCCAGCCCAAGCAAGCTGGGCGCGCCTGGCTGGGTGATTTCAACATACACCACCACCATCTTAAATTGTCGCGCGCAAGCTTGCTCCCACAGGGGCTGGGCATGTTCAGCCAAGGCGCGGGGCAGCACAAAGCCGGTCAGTGGGTCAAGCTGCTTGCGCACAATATGGCTTATTTTTTGTGCATCGCGCGCTTTGGCGCGCAGCATCAGGGCCAGTAGCAGTACCGGAACCTCAAAAGCCAAGCAGTAAAGTGACCAGTAGTAGCCCACTAGCGCACGCGGCAGCATGCCAAACCCATCTAAAGTCGTAGCTGCAATCAGTGTAGCCAACGGCAAGTAGGCCAGCATCCACAGCTTGGCGGACAGCTCACCTTGGCGCAGTCTGGCGCCTACTATGCCTACGATCACTACCCAGTTGACCAGTAATGCGCCCATAAAAACGCTGGTAAAAACTCCAAGATTTTTGCTTACGATCAGTGTGACGATGCTGCCTGCAGTTAAGCTAGCGCAGGCCCACGCTACCAAGGTAAAGGGTGCCCACAGCTTTTGCGGTTTGAAAGTCACATAGCAAAACCCCGTTTGCGCTAGCAGGCATAGCAGCAAGCAGACATGGATAGACATTTCTGGCCAGCGACTGCTGCCAGGCCACAGTAGGTAGTTGCCCAAACCGGTATACGCTGCTGCGGTAAGCGCGGCCAAAAGGGCGTACACGCTGTACCAAGCGTAAGCCGTGTCGCGGTAGACAGCTGCCAAGCAGGCACTTATAAAGGCCATGCACAGCACAAATATTAGAATTAAGCCACTTAGTCCAAGGTGCTTTAGGTTGTCGCTTTGGCTGTCTAGCGCGTTGGCTACTTGCAACGGGAAATTAACCGCAACTTCGTTGGTGATTTTAAGAAATACCATCTGCTCGCCTGCCGCCAGCGCTGGCAATACAAACTGCGGGTGCAAGCCGCGCAAAGGCCATTGGGTGCTGGGAACCATGTCTCCAGCCGCCTGCACAGGCTGCGCAGCCAACGCTGCAGGCCCAGAGCCCGGTGCAGTGGGCAGATGCAGCTCGACACGGTTGATATAAGGCTTGGGCAGCTTGACAGTCCAGCCCTGTGCGGGTGCGCTGACAGACAGCTGCAGTTGCACCCACATAGCATTGCCATCTTTCAAAGGGTAGGTTATTTTGGGATCGAAATTTTGCCATTGGTCAGCGGGCAGGGCCTGCGCATTGGCCAGCGTGCTTTGCACTGGCGCAATCCAAGCCAGTGTGCGCAGCACCTCTACCGCAGCAGTGCTGTTATGTGCCATGGCCCCGCTAGCGTGCAGGCTAGCGATCAGCAACAGGCATACATGGGCAGTGCGTTTGAATAAATTGCGCAGTAACAGTGCAATTAAAGGTGAGGCGAACATGGAACAGGTAAACAAGGCGGGCTAACAATGGAAAACTAACATAGGCATGCTAACAATAGCGCGCCAGCAAAGTAACAATGTGTACTGGCCCCATGCCAGTCGCGCTTAATGCTTGGCCCGTGGGCAGTCCGCACACTAACGGTGCACGCACTGTGCATGTGGATGCATAGTACTTTATTATGCTTTGGTGATTGAGGCTGCGATCCGCAGCGGTCTCAATAGTGGCCTGAGCCCGCAACAAAAAATGAATTTATGCGACTTATTCAACGTTTACGTGGTTTTTTGACGGTCGCGGAAGATGCTTTGGCTGCGCGTACTGTGCTAGGTTTTGCGGCTTTGGTACGGGCCTGGGTGCTGGCCTTGGCCACTTTGCCGCCGCGCGCCGCTTTGCCAGCGCCCCGCGTTTGCTTAGGTAAATACAGCACCACCACCTGTTTGGCCTTAAAGCTGCCGTTGGCGCTGGTTTTGTTCCAGCTTGCCAGCGAGGCTGCGCTAACCTTGTAGCGGGCGGCGATGTGGGCCACGGTGTCGGCTTTGCGCAGTTTGACGCTTTGCTTAACCAAGACAATCTCTGGCGCCAAGCTGATTTGGCCGTTGTCGGCCACTTGCTCGGTGACATCCTTTTGCTGTGATGCACCGCGCGGTACCAGCAGGGTGGAGCCGGCTTTGATCAGCATGCGCGGCGGGATGCGGTTGATCTCCCGAAACTGGACCTCAAGCATGCCCACACGCCGGGCAGCGTCTGCAGCTTTCATGGTGGTGGGGGCGGTCCATACCGTCCAGCCAGCGGTTTGGCCATTGTGGATAGACAGGTTGCGCTCAAAAATACCTGCGTTGTCCCAGGGCAGCAAAATTTGCTTGGTGAGTGATGCAAAGAGCACCGGTTTGTTGGCCGAGGGGTTGAGCTGTTTAAAGTCGTCAAGTTTGATCTCAGCCAGCTTGGCGGCCAAGGCTACGTCCAAATCACGCGCCAGCGGTACGCTTTGAAAATACGGGTGGTTCGGAATCTCGGGCAAGGCGGTGTTAAACAGCGAGGGGGTGAGCACGATGTTTTTTACCGCCTGCAGCTTGGGCACGTAGTTGCGCGTCTCATTGGGCATATTCAGGTCGAGGTAGCCTACGCCTAAACCGTCTTTGGTATTTTTGTTGATGGCACGCTGCACCGAGCCTTCGCCCCAGTTGTAGGCGGCCAGGGCCAGGTGCCAGTCGCCAAACATGCGGTGCAGCTTTTGCAGGTAGTCTAGTGCGGCGCGGGTAGACGCTAATACGTCGCGCCGGTCGTCGCGAAAGATGTTTTGTTTAAGCGAAAAATCGCGCCCTGTAGCGGGCATAAACTGCCACATGCCTGCGGCTTTGGCGCTAGAGACCGCCTGTGGGTTAAAGGCGCTTTCAATAAAAGGCAGCAGGGCCAGTTCGGTGGGCATGTTGCGCCGCTCTAGCTCTTCAACGATGTGGTAGAGGTATTTGTTAGACCGCTCGGTCATGCGGGTGATGTAGCTGGCGCGGCTGGCGTACCACTGCTCTTGGCTGGCGACCAGGTCGCTTTGCAGGTTGGGCATGGCGTAGCCACGGCGAATGCGGGCCCACAGGTCGGCATCGTTGGTGGGGCGGGTGGCTACCAGAGGCGGTTCTTCAGCCGCAGTGGGGGCAGCAGCAGGGGGCGTTGTTACAGGCGCGGAAGGAACTGTAGGTTTTGCAACGGGTTGCGCCGGCGCGGTGGATTCGGCTTTTGCAGGTGCGCCGCTAGCGGGCGCACTGGCTGCGGGTGCGTTGGTAGCGGGGCTGCTGGTAGCAGGGCCGCCCAAAGCAGGCCGCACAATAATCGCCGGGCTGGCATCCACCACAGGGGCGGGTGCTTGTTTGTCAGCAGGGTTGCCGGCAGTGGTTTGGGCTAAGCCCTGGCTAGCCAAGCCCAGTAGCGCGGCTGCCAAGATAAAGGCTGGCATCCTGTGATTGCGGTTACTGTCGCAAGGGTGCAGTTGGCTGCTTGGCTCTGCAAACTTAAGGGGTTGAGGGCGTGCATAAAAGTTCATCAAAAGCTGTTTTTCCATTGGCGAATGGCCGTAAACACGCCTAGCGTGTCGTGGGCATTAGGGTCAAATTGTTGGGCCGATTGAATTACTTCGGGTTCGGTGCTGCGCAAAAAAGGGTTGATCAGCTGCTCCAGCGCAATGCTGCTGGGCAGGGTGCTGTCACCCCGCGCGCGCAGCTTGGCGCAGTCAAGCTCGTATTGAGCCAGCGCAGCGTTATTAGGTTCCACCGCGCGGGCAAAACGCAGGTTAGACAGTGTGTATTCGTGGGTGCAGCACACGCGGGTGCTGCCGGGCAGGGCAGCCAGCTGGCCTAGCGAGTGCAGCATTTGCGCCGGGCTGCCTTCAAACAGTCGCCCACAGCCGCCAGAAAACAGTGTGTCGCCGCAAAACAGCAGCGGTGCTTGTATGTCTAACGGTGCTGCGCAGTAGTAGGCAATATGCCCAGCAGTGTGGCCCGGCACGCCGATCACCTCAAAAGTATGGCCCAGGGCTAGCACTGTGTCGCCGTGGCTTAAGCGGCGAATCGGCTCAGGCATGGTTTCACGTTCGGGCCCATACACCCTGGCTTGGCAAGCATCTCGCAGGGCTGCTACGCCGCCGGTATGGTCAGCGTGGTGGTGCGTGACTAGAATGGTGTCCAGTTGCAACGACAAGCGCGACAGGGCATCCAACACCACGCTTGCGTCGCCAGGGTCTACCACCATGGCCCTGCGGTCGTCGTGCAGCATCCAAATGTAGTTGTCGGTAAACGCGGGTAGGGCAATAAGCTTCATGGTTGATCAAATTATAGGTTTGCAAGATACCACTTTGCAAAATTGGCTGCTTACACCACCGGGGCAGTATTTACTGCAATGGGAGCGTGCCCAAATAGACGCGGCCGTGGCCGACGTGTTTGGCTACCACGCCCTGCAGCTTGGCTGGAGCGATATTGCGGGCCTGCAGGCCAACCGCATGCCGCACCAATGGCTGGCCTTGGGCCATGCAGGGCCGGGTTCTTCAACCTCTCTGGTGTGCGACTTCTCTGCCCTGCCGTTTGCCGAAGCCAGCCTGGACTTGCTGGTGATGCCCCACACGCTAGAGTTCAGCCTAGACCCGCATGCCACCCTGCGCGAGGCCGCCCGCGTGCTGGTGCCCGAGGGCCGGGTGGTTATTTGTGGGCTTAACCCCACCAGTTTGTGGGGCTGGCGCCAACAGCGGGGGCGCATGGCCATCAAAGCAGGCATAGGCAGCCTGTATTTGCCCGACAGCGGCGACATGATTGGCTACTGGCGGCTGCGCGACTGGCTGCGCCTGCTGAGCTTTGAAGTTGAATCGGGCAGCTTTGGCTGCTACCGCCCCGCCGTGCGCAGCCAAAGCTGGCTAGACCGCACCGCCTGGATGGACACACTGGGCGCGCGCTACTGGCCTATCTTGGGCGCTGCCTATTGCATTACAGCCGTCAAGCGCGTGCGCGGCATGCGCATGTTAGGCCCCGCCTGGAAAAAAGCCCCCCGCATGGCCACCGCGCCCGCAGCCATAGCCCCACGCGCGCAGGCCAAGCGCAATGAAAGTTAGACTAACAGCATTCTATTGACTCTCAATTTAATAGCTGCTCGTGCAGCATTTATTTGGGCTGTAGCGCTAAAACATTAAAATTACTCAATGCTGTAAACAATCGTTACCACAACACGTGCTGTCTTATCAATGGTTGATTTATCGTATTTACCACCATAGCTATCGTCAGGAACTTCGCCGCCAACAGGCAGGATGTAAAACGAGCCTTGATTAGCTGACTTCATTGCGCCAACTTTCACGTTATCTTGCTTGACAAATTCAGTTGCACGATCGCGTGCGTTTTTGGTGGCATCGGAAATAAGTGACATTTTGATAGCTTCCAAATCGCCCACCAGGTAGTTGGGTGCTTGCGCAAAAACCTGGGAATTTGCTGCGCGCAATTGCAAAAATGCTTTGTTGGCTTCGGTAATTTTGGCCAAGTCTTTGCTGGTCACCCGTATACCTTGGGTAGCCTTAAAGCCTCTTTGCACTTGGCGCGGCGTTTCTTTAATGAATACTTCCTCAAAATGAGGGTTTAAATCCTCCAGATCCACCGTCCAGGTGCTTTCGTCCAAACCTTGTTTGGTTAAAAAACTGTCAAGCACTTTGCGCTCGGCGGCTAATTTTTTTAAAGCTTGGTCTTCAGTAGCCGCAATAACCCCCACACCCACCACCCACTCCGCACGGTCCGCCTTAATAGGTTTTTCGGCCAAGCCTTTGACTGATATGGACTGACTACCCGCCACCGCGCGCTTGGCTTGAACACCCAATATAAACGCCGCACTGGCCATGCCCACGGCCAGCAGCAAGCCTAAAATCATCATGGGTTTTGAATAGTCATTGCTCTGTGCCATGCTTTGTTTCCAAGAATTGGGTGGGTATAAAAATTAACCAGTATCGCTTTTGGCAATCTATTGATTTTCACTGCTTTTCCAAAATGCTTAAGCTTGTGGGTTGTAATCTACCAGCCGCAGCTTGCATCCTGCATGCGGAGTTGCATATTTTATAAAATAGTTAGCTATTAATTAAATAGCTAACTATTAAGCATTTACTTGGGCCATAGGCCTAAAACACTTAAAACTATGAATACCATTGATATTTACACTGACGGCGCTTGCAAAGGCAATCCTGGGCCTGGCGGCTGGGGCGTACTGCTGAAATCGGGCGGTACCGAGAAAGAGCTTTTTGGCGGCGAGGCCAACACGACCAATAACCGCATGGAGATGATGGCGGTGATTCAGGCCTTAGAGGCGCTCAAGCGGCCATGCAAAGTGAACCTGTTTTTAGACAGCAAATACGTGCTGCAGGGCATTACCGAGTGGATTCACGGCTGGAAGGCGCGCGGCTGGCGCACCGCAAGTAAAGAGCCGGTAAAGAACGTGGAACTTTGGCAGCGTTTGGATGCCTTAGTAGCCAGTGGTGGACATGATATTGACTGGCGTTGGGTGAAAGGCCATGCGGGCGACCCTGGCAATGAGCGGGCCGACGCGCTGGCCAACAAAGGTGTGGCCAGCTTGCCGAGGTAAAACTTTTGGCTGCACAGGTCTTTGTGCTGGCTTTCCCGTAGGTAAGTGTATTTTGAATTGGGTATATTGGAGCATATTGTTTCAAACCATAACCAGACAGCATTTTCATGGCATCTAAAGCACTTTATTCAGTTGTTGCAGTGGTGGGCATCGTGGCCGCCTCGGGCGCAGCTTACTGGTTGCAAAACAAACCCAAGGGCCCGCAAGAGATAACGGTCACTTCGGGTGGGGGCGTGGGCACTGCAACAAGCCCTGTAGCAGGCAGCCCAGCGGGCGGTGCAGCAGCGGGTGCGGCAGCAGGTGCATCAGCCGCAGGCAGGCCCGGCCAAGGCGGCCCTGGCGGCCCTAGTGGCCCGGCGGGTGTAGAGGTGGCCAAAGTAGAGGTTACCCGGCTGCAAGACGACGCACAAACCGTAGGCACGCTGCGCTCGCGCCAAAACGTGGTGCTGCGCCCCGAGGTGGCGGGCCGCGTGCAAAGCATGGGCTTTACCGACGGCGGCAGGGTGAAAAAAGGCGATATTTTGGTGCAATTGGACGACGTGCTGCAGCGTGCTGAGGTGCGCCAGGCCGAGGCCCAGGTGTCGATCGCCCGCGCCAACCTCAAACGCAACCAAGAGCTGGTAGCGCAAAGCTTTATTGCCCAGCGAGTGGTGGACGAAGCTGCGGCCAATATGCAGGTGGTAGAGGCGCAAATGGCCTTGGCCTGCGCCCGCTGGGAACGCATGCGCGTGCTGGCCCCGTTTGACGGCACGGCGGGTATTCGCAGTATTAACTTGGGCGACTATGTGAAAGACGGTGCAGACATGGTCAACATTGAAGACCTGTCGTCGATGTATGTGGACTTTAGGCTGCCTGAGCGCTTTCAGGGCAAGCTCAAACGCGACCAACCCGTAGAGCTACAGCTCGATGCCATGCCAGGCCGAACGTTCAAGGCCAAGATTGAGGCGATCGACCCGCAGATTGATGCCAATGGCCGCTCGGTAGCGGTGCGCGCTGTGATGGCCAACTCGGGTGGCGAGCCTTTGGTGCAGCGCCCTGCGGCTGGCGCGGCTGGCGCGGCAGGTGCTGCAAGTTCTGCCGGTGCACCAAACCCTGCACAGGCTGCCAGTGCCGCCGCGGGCCCCTCGCAGCGGCCTGTAGCCAAGGCGGGTGCTAAACCGGATGCTAAACCAATGGCCCCAGGCGGCGGCAGTGCAGGCGCGGGCGCGGGCGGTGGTGTTAAGCCAGTGGACAGTACAGGAGCCGCTTGCGCGGCCAACAATGCAGCAGCGCGCCAAGGCATACCTGCTATGGCGGGTGCACGTACAGCGGGTGCAGGGGCTGCAGGTACTGCAGGCGATAAACCCTCCAGTGCTGGGCTGGCCCGGGCAGGTGGTAAGCCTGCTGGGCCAGCCGGTAGTGCAGGCAAGGGTGGGGGCGCAGGAGCTAGTGCAGGCGGCGGTGGGCCGCTGCGCCCCGGTATGTTTGCACGGGTCACTGCCGTGTTCAATATTAAAGAAAACTCTTTGACAGTGCCCGAGGAAGCCATCGTTCCCCAAGGCGGGCGGCAGTTTGTTATCAAAGTGGTTACGCAAACGCAGGAGCAGTTTGATGCGCTGGCCCAGGCAGTCAAAGCTGCTGCTGCGGCATCGGCGGCGGCTTCTACGGCGGCTGGGGGTACTGCAAGCTCAGCCTCCAGCCCGGTTACTGGGCCAGCAGCAGGTGCGCCAGCGGGCCCCGCAGTTGCCGCCCCCGTATTTGTCGACGGCAAACGCTTGGTATCCCAGCGCACCGAGGTCAAAATTGGCATCCGCCGACCAGGCCGTGTAGAAATTACCGACGGCGTTGCCGAAGGTGACACGCTGGTGGTGGCGGGCCAGCAGCGCCTTTTGCGCGACAACACAGCGGTGCGCATTGTCGACTTGGGCAGACCCACAGGCCCGCCTGGTGGCTCGGGCCCGCCCACCGGCCAAGGCCCAACCGCAAATCCAGGCCCGTCCACAGGCTCTGCAGCCGCCCCTGCCGCCAGCGCTGCACGCTAACCGGAGCATCCTATGCAACTGCCAGAAATATCCATTCGCCGCCCGGTATTTGCCACCGTGCTGTCCCTGCTGATTTTGCTGGTTGGGTATGTTGCCTTCACCAAGCTGGCGGTGCGCGAATACCCCAAAATTGACGAACCCAACGTCACTGTAGAAACCCTTTACCGGGGTGCCTCCAGCGAGGTGGTGGAAGCGCAGGTGACCAAGGTGCTAGAAGATTCGCTAGCGGGCATTGAAGGTGTTGACGTGATCACCTCGGTCAGCCGCCCCGAGCAAAGCCAAATTACGGTGCGCTTTGTGCTAAGCCGTGATGCTGACAGCGCCGCTGCCGACGTGCGCGACAAAGTCAGCCGTGTGCGCCAGCGCCTGCCCAGCGATATCAGCGAACCCGTGGTGGCCAAGATAGAGGCCGATGCCCAGCCCGTGATTTGGCTTGCTTTTAGCTCAGACACCCACAACGTGCTGCAGCTGTCCGACCTGGCCAACCGCTTGGCCAAACCCATGCTGCAAACGGCCCCTGGCGCTGCCGATGTGCGCGTGTTCGGCGAGCGCAAATACTCCATGCGCATTTGGATCGACCCTGACAAACTGGCCAGCTACCGCCTGACCACCCAAGACGTAGAAGACGCGCTGCGCCGCTCCAACGTTGAAGTACCCGCAGGTCGCATTGAAAGCAAACAACGCGAATTTAACGTCACCACCGCCACCGACCTGCAGCGCCCCGCAGAGTTTGCCCAGGTGGTGATCCGCACCGTCAACGGCCAGCCCGTGCGCATTGGCGATGTAGCCACCGTGCGCCAAGGCCCTGCTTCTGAACGCACCGCCACCCGGCTTAATGGCAAAGATGCCATCACACTGGGGGTGATTCGCAACGCCACTGCCAACCCGCTGGAGCTGTCAGCAGCCGTGCGCGAAATGCTGCCTAAACTCAAAGCCAACATGCCGCAAGGCATAGAGATAGATGTAGCCAACGACAACTCGGTGTTTATCGACCGGTCGATCAAAGCGGTGTATGCCACCATCACCGAGGCAGTGGTGCTGGTAGCGTTGGTTATTTTTGTATTTTTGCGCACCATCCGCGCCTCCATCATTCCGCTGGTCACCATACCTGTGTCGCTGATTGGCACCTTTGCTTTGATGGCGCTGTTTGGTTTCACCATCAACACGCTTACTTTGCTGGCCTTGGTGCTGGCCATCGGGCTCGTGGTAGACGATGCCATTGTGGTGCTGGAGAATATTTACCGGCATATTGAAGAAGGCAAAGCCCCTTTAGAAGCGGCCATCGTCGGGGCCAAAGAAATTGGCTTTGCCGTAGTGGCCATGACGCTCACACTGGCGGCCGTGTACGCACCGCTGGCCTTTACACCGGGGCGCACCGGACGGCTGTTTACCGAGTTTGCGCTGGTGCTGGCCGGCTCGGTGGTGGTGTCGGGTTTTGTCGCGCTCACACTGTCGCCCATGATGTGTTCTAAGCTGCTCAAACACAACCCCAACCCGTGGTTTTTTGACCGTTGGATCGAGCGTGGCTTGCAGGCAATAACCCGTGGCTACGCCAAGCTGCTGGGCTGGTCGCTCAAAGTCCGTTGGCTGGTGGTGCTGGTGATGGTCGGTTCGGGCGTAGGCACTTGGCTGCTGCTGGCCGACATCAAGCGTGAGCTGGCCCCCATGGAAGACCGGGGTGTGATTGTGACCAACGTGAACGCGCCCGACGGTGCCACGCTGGACTACACCGGAAAATACGCCCAAGCCATCGAACGTATAGGCCAGCAGTACAAAGAATTTGACCGCGTCTTTACCGTCACCGGCAACCCCACCGTAGCGCAAGCGATAGTTTTTTACCGTGCTGTGCCTTGGGAAGAGCGCACCAAAAAAACCACCGACATCGCACGTGAAATTTCAGGCCGCATCGGCAGCCTGCCCGGAGTTACTGCCTTTCCCATCACCCCGCCGTCACTGGGCCAAGGGTTTAGAGAACGGCCTATCAACTACGTGATAGTTACCTCCGACAGCTACCAAAATTTAAGCCAAACCGTGCGCGCCATTCAAGACGAGCTGGCCAAAAACCCCGGCTTTGTGCAGGTAGATACCGACTTGCGCTTGAACAAACCCGAGATCAAAATGGAAGTTGACCGCGAGAAGGCCGCTGACCTGGGTATCAGCATCGAGGTAGTCGCCCGCGCGGTAGAAACCATGCTGGGCGGCCGCAACGTCACCCGCTACAAGCGCGAAGGCGAGCAGTACGACGTGATTGTGCAAACCAATGCCACCGAGCGCGACACGCCCGACGATATTGAACGCATTTTTGTGCGCGGTAAAAACGAACAAATGATCCCGCTGTCGGCCCTGGTCAAACTGCGCGAAGTGGTGGTGCCGCGTGACCTGAACCACTTTGGCCAGCGCCGCTCAGCCTCTATTACCGCCAACCTGTCGCCTGAATATTCCCTGGGCCAAGCCCTTGAGTTTATGGACGCGACCGCCAAAAAAGTGCTTAAACCTGGCTACGCCACCGACCTGGCAGGCCAAAGCCGCGAATTTCGCAACGCCTCTGGCTCGCTGGCCATTGTGTTTGCCATGGCGTTGCTGTTCATTTACCTGGTGCTGGCCGCGCAGTTTGAGAGTTTTATTGATCCCTTTGTCATCATGCTCAGTGTGCCCTTGTCGATGGTGGGCGCGCTGGCTGCACTGCAGTACAGTGGCGGCACGCTCAATGTATTCAGCCAAATTGGGCTAATTACGCTGGTGGGGCTGATCACCAAGCACGGCATTTTGATTGTGGAGTTTGCCAACCAGCTGCGCGAGCAGGGCGTGGACACACTGCAAGCCGTGCAGCGGTCTGCAGCCCAGCGCCTGCGGCCTATTTTGATGACCACTGGCGCTATGGTGCTGGGTGCATTGCCGTTGGCCTTGGCCACCGGTGCCGGGGCCGAGAGCCGCCAGCAAATAGGCTGGGTCATCGTAGGCGGCATGTCGCTGGGTACTTTGCTCACCATTTTTGTGGTGCCCACCATGTACACGCTGATGGCGCGTAAAAAAGCACCGGGGGCGATCAAAGAATCGCCTGCTGCTGCGCCCCTTGCCGCACCAGTTGTTGCACCCGTTGCTGCAGGTCACGCAGAAGTGCCAGTACACTGATTTTATATAAAAAGGGCTTATCGCCCAAGAAAATGCTGCACAGGCAGCTATTAATTTAATAGTGTGTTGGCTTGCGGTCTGTCAACCCTGCGCTACCTGCAGCACCAGCTTGCCAAAGTTCTGGCCGTTAAATAGCTTAAGCAGCGTGCTGGGGAAGGTGCTTAAGCCGACCACCACGTCTTCTTTGCTTTTCATGCGGCCGTCTTTCAAGTAACCGGCCATTTCGGCAATCGCCAGATGGTAGCGCTCGGCATAGTCAAACACCACAATGCCTTCCATGCGGGCGCGGTTAACCAGCAGGCTGAGGTAGTTTTTGGGGCCTTGCACAGCGGTGGTGTTGTTGTATTGGCTGATGGCGCCGCAAATGATGATGCGCGCCTTGCGGTTGATGCGGGTGAGCACAGTGTCTAAAATGTCGCCGCCTACATTGTCAAAGTAAATGTCTACCCCTTTAGGGCAATGTTCTTTGAGGCCATTTTTCACGCTGTCGGGCCCGGCTTTGTAGTCAATGCAGGCATCAAAGCCCAGCTCTTTCACCACCCAGTCGCATTTGGCTGCGCCACCGGCTATGCCCACCACGCGGCAGCCCTTTAGCTTGGCAATCTGGCCTACGGTTTGGCCTACAGCACCGGCTGCGCCGCTGATCACCACCGTCTCGCCTGCTTGCGGCATGCCCACGTCCATCAGGCCAAAATAGCCGGTCATGCCCGGCATGCCCAGCACGTTAAGCCATTGGTTGATGCTGCCTGCGCGCAGGTCAATTTTGGCCATACCGTTGCGTTTGATCTCGGCTTCTGGAATCAGGCAGTACTCTTGCACGCCCAGGCCTGCGCTCACATGGTCGCCCACGGCAAAGGCGGCGTTTTTAGACGCAACCACCACGCCCACACCGCCAGCGCGCATCACTTCGTTAATTGCCACTGGGGGAATGTAGCTTTTGCCATCGTTCATCCAGCCGCGCATGGCCGGGTCTAGTGACAATGACAAGGTCTTTACCAGCACGCCACCGTCGCTGGGCTGCTGTACGGGCTCTTCGGTGTGGTTCCAGCACTCGGGGCCGGGCATGCCTACCGGGCGCTGGGCCAGGCGAATTTGGTGGTTGGTGGCCGCGATGGATGTGGCTGTGGTACTTGTCATGGTGTAACTCCGTGGGTAAAAATTTCTAAGCCGCCATAGTAGTGTGCCTGTTGCGCCAGAGCCGTTGCCTGTGCGACACTGTGTTTTTTTAAATTTACCACTTTAGCGTTCACCATGATAAAACCAGCTCCCTCCGCGCCACGGCCCTACGATGTGGTTTTGTACGGTGCCACCGGCTTTGTGGGCCAGCAAACGGTGGCTTATTTTGCCCAACACGCCCAAGGCATTAACTGGGCTATTGCCGGGCGCAGCCGCAGCAAGCTAGAAGCCGTTTTGCGCGACACCAAGGTGCGTGTGCCCATCATAGTGGCTGACGCGCACGATGCCACCGCCCTGAAAGAGCTGGCTGCCAGCACCCGCGTAGTGCTGTCCAGCGCCGGGCCTTTTGGCCTGTATGGCAGCGCCCTTGTGGCGGCCTGTGTGCAGCAGCGCACGCACTATGTGGACATTACCGGCGAAACCCCGTGGGTGCGCCAGATGATAGACACGCACCACGCCCAGGCCGCGCTAGAGGGCACGCGCATTGTGCCCTGCTGCGGTTTTGACTCGGTGCCGTCAGACTTGGGTGCGTATGTGGTGGCCCAAGAAATGCTGCGCCGCCACGGCGTGCCGTGTGTGGATGTGAAGGCGAGTTTTAGCCTGCGCGGAGGCATTAACGGCGGCACGCTGGCCTCGGTACTGGATATTTTGGCAAAAGACCAAACGCGAGCTTTTACCAACGCCTTTTTGCTTAACCCCGAGCACCAGCCCAGCGCGGCAGACGCTGCCCACCAAGACCCCACCACCCCGCACCGCGACGAAGACTTCGGCGCATGGCATGGGCCATTTTTTATGGGCCCAGTCAACACCCGCGTGGTGCGCCGCAGTGTGGCGCTCTATGCAGCACAGGGCAACACCAGCTACGCAAAAGACTTTCACTACCAAGAGTACCTGCGCTTTGGCGCGGGCGTGCTGGCGGCTACAGCAGCTGCGGGCATGAGCGCAGGCTCACTGGCCGGGCAGGCTGCTTTGCGCTTTGCGCCGGTGCGCAAACTCACCGCTGCTTTGGTGCCCAAGCCAGGTCAAGGGCCCAGCCAACGGTCAATGGACGGCGGCTCGTTTCGCTGCCAGTTGGTGGGCAAGTCAGCTACAGGGCAGGTGGTGCGTGCCACCATCAGCGACAAAGGCGACCCCGGCAACCGCGCCACCACCAAAATGGTCTGCGAAGCGGCTTTGGCGCTGGCCTGCGACTTTGTGCAATTGCCCGGCCATAGTGACCCTGGCGGCCCGCGCGGCGGCGTGCTCACCCCCGCTTTCGCGCTGGGCGATGTGCTGGCCCAGCGCCTGCGCAATGCGGGCATGAAAGTGGCGGTGGAAGACTAAGGCAGTTCAAACTGCTCTGTCGAGCATCGCGGGTCTGCACGTACAAAAATCAGCGCCCAATACAGCGCTTCCCAACCTAGACTGCAATAAGGCGATGCACAACTAAGCCCAAAGCAGGCGAGGGCTGTGTGCAGGGCCTTGCACAAACAAAAAGCCGTTTGATTTACACCAAACGGCTTTTGTCATTTTTTTCGTGTATGCTTTTTATAATCACGTAAATTAATACGATGATGTAAATAAACAGTAGAAATTTTTGGTGCCCAGGAAGGGACTCGAACCCCCACGATGTTACTCGCTAGTACCTGAAACTAGTGCGTCTACCAATTCCGCCACCTGGGCCAATTTCAGAGAACTTTGGATTTTATATTAAAACTACCCCACAAACTGGCAGCCTGCCAGAAGAAATTGAAGGCACCGCACTAGGCCACCGTGATGGACACGGTTTTGTTCAACGCGACGACGGCGCTGCCGACCTGTATTTACCGCCCAGCGAGATGCGCGCCGTGTTGCACCGCGACCGCGTAAAGGCACGCATTGTGCGCCATGACCGCAAAGGCCGCCCCGAGGGCAAAGTCACCGAGATTATTGAACGCGCGCCCCAGCCCATCATTGGCCGCTTGCTGCAAGAGTCTGGCGTGTGGCTGGTAGCGCCCGAAGACAAGCGCTATGGGCAAGATATTTTGATTCCTAAAAACGGCACCGGCAGCGCCAAACCCGGCCAAGTGGTGGTGGTGCAGCTGACCGAGCCTCCATCTTTGTACGGCCAGCCGGTAGGCCGCGTGCAAGAGGTGCTGGGCGAGGTGGACGACCCCGGCATGGAGATTGAAATAGCGGTGCGCAAGTACGCCGTGCCGCACGAATTTACCGAGGCCTGTTTGGCCGAGGCCAAAGCCTTGCCTGACCATGTGCGCCCCGCCGACAAAGCGGACCGTATCGACCTGACCGACATTGCGCTGGTTACCATCGACGGCGAAGACGCACGTGACTTTGACGACGCGGTGTACTGCGAACCCGCTACCATCGGGCGCGGCAAAACAGCGCAAAACGGCTGGCGCCTGCTGGTGGCGATTGCCGATGTGTCGCACTATGTTAAAACCGGCACTGCAATTGACATTGATGCATACGACCGGGCTACCAGCGTGTACTTTCCGCGCCGGGTGATTCCCATGCTGCCTGAGAAGCTGAGCAACGGGCTGTGCTCGCTCAAGCCGGATGTAGAGCGCATGTGCATGGTGTGCGACATGCTGGTAGATGCCAAAGGCAGCGTGCATGCCTACCAGTTTTACCCAGCGGTCATGCACAGCAAAGCGCGCTTTACCTACACCGAAGTGGCCGCTATTTTGAGCAACACGCGAGGCCCCGAGGCCGCCAAGCGCAAAGACCGTGTGCAAGATCTGCTCAACTTGCACGACGTGTACCGCGCGCTGCTGCAAGAGCGCCATGTGCGCGGCGCAGTGGACTTTGAGACCACAGAAACCCAAATTGTGTGCGACGACAATGGTCGCATTGAAAAAATCATTCCCCGCACCCGCAACGATGCCCACAAGCTGATTGAAGAAGCCATGCTGGCTGCCAACGTGTGCAGCGCCGATTTTATTTTGCGCAGCAAGCACCTGGGCCTGTACCGCGTGCACGAAGGCCCCACGCCGGAGAAAAAAGAAACCCTGCGCATGTACCTCAAAACGCTGGGCTTGAACATGACCCTCAGCGAAGACCCGGTGCCAGGCGAGTTTGCTGCTATTGCTGCAGCCACCAAAGACCGGCCCGACGCGCAGCAAATCCACACCATGCTGCTGCGCTCGATGAGCCAAGCGATTTACACCCCTGTCAACAGCGGCCATTTTGGCCTGGCGTTTGAGGCCTACACCCACTTTACCAGCCCGATCCGCCGCTACCCCGACCTGCTGGTGCACCGGGTTATTAAAGCGATTTTGACCCACACCAAATACCAGCTGCCCAGGCTGCCTTTGCCCGGCGAGGCCCATGAAAAGCTGAAAAAACGCCTGGCGGCCCGTGCGGCCCTTAAAGTCAAAGCGCCCACGCTCAAGCCTAAAAAAGCCAGCCCAGAGCAGCTAGAGTGGGAGGCAGCAGGCATTCACTGTAGCGCCAACGAGCGCCGTGCTGACGAAGCCAGCAAGGACGTGGAAGCGTGGCTCAAGTGCAAATACATGCGCGAGCATTTGGGTGAGGAGTATGCAGGCACGGTCAGCTCTTGCACCAGCTTTGGTGTCTTTGTAACGCTGGATGCCATGTATGTAGAGGGCTTGATTCACGTCACCGAGCTGGGCGGTGAGTACTTTAAGTTTGACGAAGTACGCTGCGAGCTGCGCGGCGAGCGCACCGGCATGCGCTACGCTATTGGCACGCGGGTGAATGTGCAGGTTAGCCGGGTAGACCTGGACGGCCGCAAGATTGACTTTAGGCTGGTGCGCGATGGCGAAGCCGTGCGCTTGCCCTCAGGCGGCACGGTGCGGCTAGACGCTGACGACACCGCTACAGGCAGGCCTGCGCGCAAATCTGCAGGCAAGGTCTCTCGGCATGCGCCCAGCAGGGCGGTTGAGCAAGAAACCGTATACCCAGCGCGCAGTCCGTCAGGCAAAGCTGCGCGCGGGTCTTCTAGCGCGTCAGGCGCTAGAGCCCCCAGCAAAGAGCTGGCCCGCGCGCCTGCGTCGCCTATTCAGGCTTTGCGGGCTGCGGTTAAGAAGGCCGCAGCCAAGGGTAAGGGCAAGCGGCGTGGCCGCTAAAGCGGTGGTTTATAGCGGCGATTTGCAGCAGCAATTTACTACAACGGGTACATAGCCCGGGCGATTTTGCAGCCAGCACCCAGCCAATTCGCACCACATTCACGCTCAACCTCAGCGCACATACGGTCACCTGCTTCACGCAGACGGTTGAAAGCTTTGGCATCAACCTCTCCAACGCCAGCGATAAACAGTCGCTCTGTATTGCCCTCGCCATCACGGGGTGTGCTGGCTGTCATTACGCCGCACACATCTTTAATCATGGCAGTTTGGCAGCGTACGGCCAAACTTTTAATTTCCATTGAACTAGTGGCCGCCGAAACAGCTCGCTGTGCTAATGCACGGGTTAAAGGCTCGCTGGACTGCAGCTGGAGCACCGGCCCGTTCGGCTTGCTTAACCCAGCCACGTTCCAATAGTATGCAAGGATGGCTGCAGCCAATAAAGCAGCCACAAAGCCGCACAAAAGGAGCTTTCCCTTTACTTTCAAGGCAAGTAACGCGTTAGCAATTAATTTTCAATGCGCAAAGATAGGGGGCGATAAAGGTCTGAGTCAGACCCTGGTACTTCCCCCGCCCAGAAGTTTTGAGAAAAAGGCACGACTTTGACCCAAATTAAGTTGTTGACAGTGTCACGCCAGTACACCGTCCCGTTGCTGGCGGCTACCGCGGCGCGGCTGGCCCCAGCGGTCATGGTGCGCGAATTTCCGTCAAAGTTGCTGTTACCACCCGGTGACACGAAAACGCGCCGGGGTGCCGTTGCGCCGTCATAGTGCACACCCAACATCACGGAGTCGCTATTTTCCAACATGTTCTCAAGCGTCATGTTGATCCATTGAGGGTGTGATTTGACCGTACTTTTAAGGGGGAAATCTGGAAATCTCACGACAAAGGAACCCCCTTTGACAGCCGCAAAATGGCGCATGTTTCCCAGCATAACACTGGTGTCCCCGCGCTCAACCCGCCACTTGCCTAATGTGGTGCCAGCCGCGTCTTGACGGGTTACGTCAAGCGTGTCCACAGGGCTGTACGGGTCAGTTGCGGTGGGCAAGCCAACGTTGAGCTGCATGCTACCAATGCCGTAATAGGGACCTGCGCATGACAAGCCATTGTTGTTACCAGCCGGGACAGTGGTCTTTAGCTGCGTGCAGCTTGAGTCAGACAAAAACGGCGAGTCAAGGACCATATACCTCCCTGCCGAGGCCCAGTAGCCGTAAGGATCCCAAATAGCACCCGATAGCGTCCAGTTGTAGTTAGAAGCTGCTGTGTAACCCGGTTGCAGGTGCGGTGGTTGTGCGCGGTAGCCTGCATCTGCTGCAATAAAGCGGTTGCCAGGGTTTCGCCACATGCCTTTTTCGACAGGTCGGATGTAGTAATCGTTGGTGCCAAACGCACCAGACGACACATCGCCTTCGACCGCTTTAAGAACATAGCCCGCGTTGACAAAGTGTGCAAAAGTGTTCTGCGCGATGTCCATCTGTGAATGGTAGGAAGCCACGGCCAACTGCGGATCCGCATCTGCTGGATAAGGCTGGTTGTTATTTAAGCTTTTACCAATGATGAGCGAGTGCTTGAGCGAGCTGCCGTACTGCACTGCGCCCGAAAAAGCACGCCCCAAATTGTCTGCGGCAGCCCACTGCACATAGCTGGGTCGAATCACGCGGTTGACGTAACCACCGTTGTTTTTGGTGGTACTGATGCCTTTGATGACCGGGTCCAGGCCATTGGTGTAAACAAATTCGCTCCCGTCGACGGTTGGCGAGTAATTGAGCAACTCTAAATTACCCGCATCGTCTTTCATGGCACATTCCAGCATCAAGCCGTTGTTGCCGTTAGAGTGTGTGCTGTTGTATTCAAACGGGCCATGCGCCATGTTGAAGGGCCGCAGCGGCACGTTGGCGTTTTGCTTGACGGGTTTTTGTGGGTAGGACAACCAAAAACCGTTACCTTGTGCGTCCGCAGCCACGTTGTTGCGCACCGTGTTGTCGGGGTTGGTCAGCCAGTAAGCGGCCGACGCGCCACACATGTGACCGGCTTTTTCATGTGCTGTCAGCGCCAGAGCGTCAATCGGCGAGCGGACTCTGAGCACCAAGTTGCCTTCAATCTTGTTGCGCCGCTCCACCGCATCTTCCAAAAAGATGGCGTGGCCTTTGATGTTGTAGCAAATATTGTTGGTCAGGCTCACACCGTTGGTGCCGTGCAGCACCATGCAGCGGTGGCGTGAGTCTGCGACGCTGCTGTTGCGCACAAAGTGGTTGGTTGCGTCTCCCAGCGACGCACCGCTAGCAGCATACGACAGCAAATGCCAGTGAATCGGGTAGCGGCCTGTCAGGCCCTCTTGGCCCATGCGGCGCAGCTCTACACCGTCCATCTGCAGCGACGACGCCAAGTCCATCACCATGACGTGCGCTCCAAAGCCATTGCTCGTCCACTTCGTGTCATTCGCTCCTTGAATCACAATATTGCGGGTCAAGTTACCGACCTCTGCACGCTCGTCCAGCGCTTCCACTGCGTCGGGGTGGGGTTTGGTGAACGTGCCTCGGGTCAGGCTGATGCCAGCGTCCGTCATGTACTGCATCAAGCCCCAACGGAAGGCGCCCAGCCCAGCAGTCGTGCGAACCGTATTGGCACTGCTGCTGGCAACGGTGAGTTTTTGCGTGGCCGTCGACGCGTCGTGCACCGACTGCGGCATCCACACCCCGCCGTACCACTCGGTGGGCGCTACTACAATTTGATCGCCTGCTTTCCAGTCGACGTTGCGCTCAAGTGTGAGTGCGGTGCTGCCTGCAGCAGCGTGCGCATTCAGGCGCGTCCAGGGAATGCTGGGGGCCGCCCCAAACAGTTCCAATTTGCCGCCGCCACTGACCAAAATGCCCCGTGTGCCCATGCTGCCGGCTGCTGCCGAGCCAGCCATGTCTTGCGATGTCAAAGTGATGGTGGCTTTGCCAGTAAATGGGGCTGTAGCCGAGCCTGCGCGCAGCGCGCCGGTTTTTTGCACGCGAATGGTGGCAGCGCTGAGTTCAGCGGTAACTCCAGGCTGAAATGAGATTTCGCCTTCAATAGTGAGATTGCCCAAAGCCGGTGTATTTTCGTCCAGCACAATCTTCATATTTGCAGGCACCAATACCGCGGCACCCGCAACGGGCTTGCTACCGCGCCAAGTGGCGGAATCGGACCACAAAAGCACGGTTTTTGGTGGCACCACTACTGGGCTACCGCCGCCGGGAGGTACCGTGATAACGGGAGGGGGGGTGTTGGTCACCGTAACTGGGCCAGTTGTCGAGCCGCCGCTAGCAGGTACCGTGTTAATTGGAGGTGGATTGCCAGTTACGCTGCTTGCCGTTCCTGTTGGTGTCGGTGCCGGCAATGTGCCGGTTGCAGCTGGGCTACTGGCACCACTGCTGACGGTGCCTGGAGAACCAGCAACAACGACTGGGTTAGGAGTTAAGAACCCACCAGCTTCGCCGGGAACTGCACTGATCGGGGTTGTGACAGGAGGCGGGTTAGCCGTTACAGAACTGGCCGGACTGGTACCAGAACCGCTGGTGTCTCCGCCGCCGCCTCCTCCGCAAGCAGATATAAAAATTGACAGTACTGTCAATAGCTTAGAAATGTTTTTTAAAGCAGTTTGATTCGGCATAAGTAATCAACATGTTGCAAAGTTTAACTTCTGAAAGTTTAGCCGCCGAAAGTAGTGGGCCTCAAAAAATCGTGCAATTTTTTGCAACCAAGAGTAATTAGACGGTTGATTAATTATATCTGTAGGTTCTAATTTTTCAAATTTATTAAATACTCTTATCCTAAATTCAGCATCAGCCGCTTAAGCAACTGCCAAGCGCCACAGTGTAGTTACCTCCGCCGCACGCGCTTGGTGCAGTGCGTCACCGGGGTCTTTGGCTTTGGGGTGCACGGGCTTGGTGGCCAGCTTGCCCACCACTTTCAGGCCCGCTGCGGTAATGGCAGCTTGCAGCTCGGTGGCGCTGCGCAGGCCTAGGCGTTCGGCTAAATCTGACATTAACAGCCAGCCTTCACCGCCTTTGGTCAAATGCGCGGGCAGGCCGTTTAAAAAACCCAGCAACATGCCTGAATCTTCGTCGTACACAGCGCGTTCTATAGGCGCGCTGCCGCGTGCGGGCAGCCAGGGCGGGTTGCAGACGATCAGGTGGGCTTTGCCTGGCGGGAACAAATCTGCCTGCACTATGCTGACCAAGTCGCTCACGTCCAGCCGCGCCAGGTTGTCGCGAGCGCAGGCCAGGGCGCGTGGGTCTTGGTCGGTGGCCACAATGTTTGCTAAGCCGCGCCGGGCCAGCATGGCGGCCAGCACGCCAGTGCCGGTGCCAATGTCCCAGGCTATCAGCGCTGGTTTAGATGCTGCTGAGACGGGCAGAGGCGCTTTGGCCACCAGGGCTACGTATTCGCCCCGCACCGGGGAAAACACGCCGTAGTGCGGGTGAATGCGGTCGTAAATTTCTACACCATCGCTGCTAAGTTGGCCCAGCGCAGGCACTTCTACGCCCACTTTGCGCCATTCGTGGCTGCTGGTCATGCCCAGCAGCTCGCGCAGGCTGGTGACTTGGGTGGTGGCACCTTTGCTTTGCAGAATAATTTTTTGCTCAAATTTGCCCAGCTTGGCAGGCTTTACGGGCTCGTCGTCAAAGGTTTCGGTAAACGGCGCTTCAGTAGGCTCGTCGCCAGGTTTAGGCAGCATGCCTGCTGCCTGCTTTTGCGCCACCAGCCGGCCCTGTGCAGCGGCCATGGTGGCGGCATCTAGCGCGCCCCACACCTCGGCACAGGCCAGCTGCACATCAGGCGCACGGCGCAGGGTAATTTGGTAGGCTGCGTCCAGCGGTACCAGTACCATGCCCAGCACACGGGCGCGCTGCGACTGCAGCAGCCGGTGCTGGTGGAAAGCCTCGGCGGCTTGGGTAGGCGCTGCGGTGGAACCTGAGGTATTCTGGGCTGCAGCTTGCTGGGCTGTAGTTTGTTCAGCAGCAGCTTTGTCGCTGCGTGCCAGCCTGGCGGACTGTTTGTCAGCCTTGAACTTTTGCCGCTCAGGTAAGCGGTCGGTACGCCGTGCCAGCGCTTGCACCAGCATGCGCGCATTGTGAAAGTCGCCCTGCCACAGCAGGCCCACGCCCTCGCAGGCCAGGCGGTAGGCGGTGTCTGCGTTCATGGTGTCGTCGGCCAGCACCACGCGCTTAGGGGCAGGGGTGCCGCGCTCAGAATGCCATAGCGCGGTGTGGTTTTGGTCGCCCTCGGTCCAACAGATGGTGTGGGTGCTAGAGGGCAGGGCTGGTACTGCAGGGTGTGCGTGGGGTGTACTGGTCATGGAGAAGGCCCCTAGGGCGGCAAAGTGCAAACAAGTGTTTTAACAGATCAAAACCCCCGCGTGCGTAAATGGCTTAAAAAGCTTTCTACAATGCTTTAATTGTTAATTCAAACAACCACCAGCCAACCTGAAAGAAGCCACCATGGAACATACCCTGCCTGCACTGCCCTACGCGATAGACGCTTTGGCCCCCCACTACAGCCAAGAGGCGTTTGAATACCACCACGGCAAGCACCACAACGCGTATGTGGTCAACCTGAACAACCTGCAAAAAGGCACCGAGTTTGAGGCCTTAACACTGGAAGAAATCATTAAAAAATCCAGCGGCGGCGTGTACAACAACTCGGCCCAAATTTGGAACCACACCTTCTTTTGGAGCTGCATGAAACCCGCTGGCGGCGGCGAACCCACTGGCGCACTGGCCACAGCCATCAACGCCAAATTCGGCAGCTACGCAGCCTTTAAAGAAGCTTTCACCAAAAGCGCCGTAGGCAATTTTGGTTCTGGCTGGACCTGGCTGGTAAAAAAGCCGGACGGCAGCGTAGACATCGTCAACACCGGCCCCGCAGGCACCCCGCTGACCACGGCAGACAAAGCCCTACTTACCGTAGACGTATGGGAGCACGCCTACTACATTGACTACCGCAATGCGCGGCCCAAGTTTGTGGAAACCTTCTTTGCCAATTTAGTGAACTGGGATTTTGCAGCGAAGAATTTTGCTTAACTTTTTAAGTTAAACCCAATCTAAAAAGCCGACGCAAGCGTCGGCTTTTTAGTTTTGGCCAGCTTGGGCCGCCATGTTCGTTCATTTAACGGTGGCGGGTGCTTTGCGCATGTGGCGGTGGTCTTGGTCAGCCAAGCCATTGGGTCAAACGGGCGAAAGCTTTACAAATTAAGCAATGCCTTTGCCCGCAGCAGCTCGTTGCCACCAAACTGCTGGTTGATGTAGGTAGAAATAGCCTCGCTGCGCTGGGGGCCGGACAGCTCGGGGGCGCTGCGCAACTGGGCTATGTGCTGGCGGGCTGTACCCAAGCGCTGCTCCCACTGTTGCTGTTGGGCTTGGTGTGCAGCAAGGCGTTCTGCGGCATCTGGCAGGGCGGCTGTCTGTTGCACTGGGCTGGCAAGCTGTGCGGTTTGCGCAGGGGCCAAGCCGCTATTAGCTTGCGCCACCATCTGGCGCAGGATACTTTCTTCGTCGCCATAAAACGCCTCGGCCCACGCGCTGCCCAGCAGCTGGCGGCGCACGGCTGTGCGCTCGGCCAGGGCAGGGCTCCAGGTCTCAGGGCGCTGCGGGTTGGCTTGGGTGGTCCAAGCGTGCTGCTGCAGGCGAAGGTAGCTGTCCCACAGCGCCATGACTTGCTGGGCGGCTGCTGCGCCATGGGCGGCCTGCACTTGCTGGCGGATGCGCGCGGCCACCACACCAAGGTCTTGTTCACCTTGCAGCAGCAAAAAATAGTCAAACCGCCTGCGTAGCGCCAGGCTGGGCTGGGGCAGGCCGTTGGGGCCCATGCTCCAGTCGCCGTCAAGCTGGGTGTTGGCCAGTGAGCCGGTGTTGTCTGCCTCTGCGGTGGTTGCTGCCAGTGCTGTTTCTGTTCCGCCATGCCCGCCTGCAGCGAGCAAGCTGGGCACACGCGGTAGCTGCAAACCAGCGCTCTGCGCTGTGCCACCAAGCCCTTGGCTGGGCTGGGCAGAGCCCGCAAACAAATAGTATGCACACCCTGCCAGTACAGCAATTGCTACAGTTACTATAGCTACTCGTGCAGCATTTCCTTGGGCCAATGGGCTTTTTTGCTTAAAAAATATCACAAACCGAGGGTTTTAAGGCGGTTAGCCTGCGCGCGGTACATGGCCACAGGGTCGGGGCTGAACAGGCCGCGCAAACCAAAGGCTTGGTTCACTTCGTCCAGGTGGTTCCAGGGGTAGTTGTCACGAATGACCTTACCCCAGTGGCTGGAGCATTGCCCCACCACGCCGTCGTTTTGCTCAAAGCCAAAAAACAGCGAACCCGTGCCCAGCACCACGTCGCTCACGTCCAGTACGTTGGTCAGCACCGAGGTGCCGCCGAAGGAGTGGTAGCGCACACCGTTGACCACTTCAGCGCCTTGGCCGCAAGCGGTAGTGGGCGCGCCTTGGGGGAAGCGGCGGTTAAAAGCGGCCGAGCCAGCAGTGCCCAGCGACTGCAGCGAGGCAAATGCGTTTTGCGGGTTGGCGGCGTTATTGCCTGACAGGTAGGCCACCAGGCTAGACAGCCCGTTGACCAGTGTCGCGGCCAAGCCGGTGGCCTGGGTGGCACTGGCAATGCCTGCTATACCGTCGGCTGTTTTGCTGCCCGCATGGGGCGTACCCACGCTGGTAACGCTGGCCACCAGCTCAGGTGCCACAGCGGCTACATAGCGGGCGGTGTTGCCGCCGTGGCTGTGGCCCACCAGGTTGAACTTGGTGTAGCCGTACTGGGCCTTGAGCGCTTGCAATTGCGCTAGCAGCTGTTCGCCGCGCACTTCGGTGCTGTTGGCTTGGGAGACTTCGGGTGTGAACACTACCGCACCGCCGCTGCGCAGCGCGCTGGGAATGCCGTAGAAATAGTTGATGGGGCCAATCGCATCAAAACCCAGCAGGCCGTGCACCAGCACAACGGGGTATTTGGTTTGGGTGTAGGTGTCTGCCGCGTGCGCTGCGGTGTGGCTGCCTAAACCTAAAGAAAAGGCCAAAACTGTAGCCAGCCCCAAGGCGGCGGTAAAACGTTTCATCTGTGTTTCCTGGTTTTTTTACAATCAAGCAAGTAGCAGTCTTCGCTGTTTTTGTTGACGGTATTTTTAAGCACGATCGTGCTTTTTTGACCTAGTAAAAACCCTTGCCCGTCGTATTTGAGGGAATGGCTGCGTAGGGGCCACAGAATTTTGGGCGCAAAAAAGCCGATGCAAGCATCGGCTTTGGGTGTCCAGTGTAGCGAATTACACGGTCAGCTCACGCTCAACATCAGCCACTTTGCGGCGCGCCAAGGCCAAGTTGGACTTAGCCTTGTCTAGCACAATGTAGATGAACAAACCTTCTTTGCGGGCCATGGGGCGAATGATGTGGTACTGCTTGCCCAGGGTGATCAAGATGTCTTCGATCACGTCGTTCAGGCCCAGGCCGCGCATGGTTTTCATTTTGGCGCGCACCACTTCGGTGTTGCCTGCGGCGGCCACTTCCATGTCGACACCGGTGCCAGATTGGCCCAAAATCATGCCGCTGGAAGAGTCTACCAAAGCAGCGCAGACAGCGCCGTCGCAGCTCATTAGGTCGGTTAGACCTTGGTTAATAGTTGCCATAGTAAATTCCTTAATCAAACGCCAAAAGGAGGTCGGTAGCTACTGCGGCGTAAGGTACGGCGGCTACTGAGATAACAAAGTTTATCAATAAGCTATTCGGGTTAAACCACAGACAATGTTGTTTGCTTTGCATTAAATTGCTTTACAGCGTTGCGCAGCGCGGGCAGTTCTTTCATCCAGGTATTCCACGCCATGCCAGGGCTTACCGCAACACACACCAAAACCAAGCTTAGGTCAGGGTCGCAAGGTATCAGCCCAATCATGCGCTGCCCGTAGTTATAAGAGGCAAATTTAAGTGGCCCCATCATGCCCAATTGCGCGGCTACTCTGTTTTGCGTGCGCCAAAACTCTACTGCAGCTTCGCCTACGTGCTCCATGTCTGCCATAGGGCCGGCGTAGTGCCACACCATGCCCGTGTCGGCTTCTACCAGCGCGCAGCCTTGCACGCCGTCAAATGCGGCCAGCTTTTGCAAAATCTGGGTGATAGTTTGCATAATTAGGGTTTGCAGGGCAATGGTTTTAGCTGCACAGCGTTCACTTTAGGCCTTAACCAGAGTTTGCGCTGCTTCTTTGGCAAAGTAAAGCATCTGCCCGGCTACGGCGTCGCGGCCGGTCACTATGCACAAGGTCAGCACGTGCTGCGGGTTGCGCGCTTGCAATATCAAAATCAGCCCGCCTTCAGCATCTACCAGCACGTATTTGCAGGCACCTAGCTGGCTTTCTTCGCCCACCAGTGCGCCCAAGGCTGAGAACGAACTGGCCATGGCCGACAGCCTGGAGATTTGGGCGTTGTTTTCCACCCGTGCGGACACTTCAAAGCCGTCTTCGCTGCAAATCACAGCGGCTTTGGCACTTTTAACCTCTCGCATTACGAGCTCTACGGCAGCGTCGCAACGCGCTTTGAGTTGGGGTTCTAATGTCATCGGTTTTAAGTCCTGTCTTTGGTTTCTAGCTGCAGCATCAGCAGCTCTAGCAGCTGCGTTACCTGGGCAGTGTCGCGCACATCGGTGGGCAGCACGGGGCACAAAATGCCTTGGGCTTCCAGATGGACCGCAAACTGGTCCAAGCTGGGGCTGGGGTGGGTTTCGGTGCGGCCAATAGCTACCACGCAAGCGGTGTCAGCTATGAGTTTTTTAAACCCGGCCAGGTACATGTCCAGGTCGGCTAAAGGGTCAGGGCGGCGGTTGTCCACCAAGATAATCAGGCCCAGAGCGCCTTTGGCCAAAATTTGCCACATAAAGTCAAAGCGCACCTGGCCTGGCGTGCCATACAGGCGCAGTTTCTCGCCGCCGTCCAGGGTGAGCTCACCGTAGTCTAGGCCCACAGTGGTGGTGTCTTTGCCCAAGCTGGCATCGGTATTTTTGACATCGGTGCGCATCGGCGGTATTTCGCTCACCGCGCCAATGGCGGTGGTTTTACCGGCCCCAGCTACGCCGGTAAAAAGTATTTTATGTTCCATGGCGATCAGGTTGTTATCTTGAGCATCAGTCTTGAGCGTATGCGACTAAACAGGCTTGCCTGAGACGAGACTTTGTCCACTTTGTGGGTGCTGCTGATGATGGTGGGGTTTGGTGGAGCCAGGTGATCTTGTTTAACTGTTACTAATTGTTCCATTTTAAGTGCATTTATAAACTCTACACAGTCAGCTTCCGGGGCGTTGGACTGTTTGATGATTTCAGGCAGGCTCATGTGCTTGCCTAGCAAGGCGCTGGCAATAAGCACACGTTTGGGGTTGCCTTGCACCAGCAGCGTGGGCCAGCGAATGAGCTTGTAAGTCTCGACCAGCGTGGACTTGGGCTGGTCGGTTTGGCTAAGCTCTGACACAGCCAGTATGGCACCGGTATGGTTCAACGCGGCTTCAATTTGCTCGGCTTTGAAAGGGCGGGCCAACTGGGCCTCAGAATTGATTAGGGCAGTTGGACTGAAAACTAAAATCTGGGGTTGTTTGCCCTGCAAAAACGCCGTTGTGGGGGCTTTGCTGCCCTGCGCCACCAGCCACACATCGGCAGTCTGCTCTGTATACATCCACTGGTGGTGTGTGCGGTGGTCAATCAGGCGTACCAAAGACTTTAGCAGCAGCTCTTCGCGGTCTGTTAAGCCTGCAATTGCAAAACTAAATTGCATTCGGCCAGACTTGGGTTCAAAATTCAGTGGCATCAGTTTTTCATGTTTTCGCGATTGAAAATTTGCCTTCCAACTTACGCAGTATAACTATTAGCACATTATTTTATCTGTTGTGCGCACGGTGCGGCTAATACCGTCAACCCTAAGTTGTTTAATTACTTGCTTCACCATGACTGCAACAGCGACCCGCAAATTAAGTATGCAGTGCATGCAGCTACCTGTGTAGCATTTCCTTGGGCCAGCGCCACGTACTTATGCAAATCGGTGCATTGAAAGGCGGTTGCGAATGCGTGCAAACAGACTTTGCTGTCCTTGCTTAGCGCAGGTGTAGGCCTGGGTAGGATCAGAAGCAGGTGCAGTGCCAGCATGCAGGGTGTGCGTGTGAGACAAGCGCACCAGGCCTTTTTCTTTAAGGCGCTGGACAAACTCGGCGCACACTGTGGCTGCCAAGCCGGACTGGGTCACCATCTCTTGCAGGCTCATCGGGCGGTTGAGCAACAGCGTAGCCAAACGAATACATTGCACATTGGCAAGCAGGTCTGTATGGGGCCAGCGGATCAGGCGAAAGGATTCTAGACTGGCGGCAGTTTTTTGGGTGTCTTGTGCTGCCAGGCTTGGGGTTGCTGGCGGTGCCGTCGCCTTGGCAGGGGCCAATAAGTTGCCTACGTAATTGAGCGCGGCCTCTATTTGGTCAGACTTCAGTGAGCGGCTCAGCTGGCTGGGGCCAGTTTTTTCGCTCTCGCAAATGGTGAGAATTTGGCAGGGTTTAACAGAGTAGGGTGCAGGCGCAGGCAGTGTAGTGCCTTCAGTCACGATCCACACGTCGGCAGCGTCGGGCTGGTAAACCCAGCGGTGCTGGGTTTTAAAGTCAAGAATACGAATCAGCGACTTAACCAGCAGGTCTTGGCGCGCAGCCAAGCCTTCAGTGCCAAAGTTCAAAGCAACTCGGTGGGGGTCGGCGTCAAAATGCAAAGCCATTACGCTGCTGCTGCCAAGAATGCGTTGTCACGCGGGTGCTGAATGCCCATGTAGTGGGTGACTTGGCCCTGGGCATTTTTGATAGGCGATATAAACAGCTCGTTGGTAAACAAGGAGCCGTCTTTACGGTAATTGCGCAGCACTGCGTAGCCGTTGGTTTGGGTGCGAATAGCGTTGCGAATGGCCACTAAGCCGGGCTGGTCGGTCTCGCTGCCTTGCAGGTGGCGGCAGTTGCGGCCTACCATTTCGGCGGAGGTAAACCCGCTCATGGCCTCGAACATGGGGTTCACGTACACCACCGGCATGTCGGGTGCCAGCGCGTCTGATACCACCACGCCCGCATTAAGCGCCTGCCACTGGCGGCGCTGCTCTTCGAGTTTTTGGGTGGCCAAGACGGCGGTCAGGTCGGTGATGGACAGCATGGTGAACTGCGCGCCGGTGGCTATGCGCAGGCCGCGCAGCTTGAGCAATAACTGTTGCTGGCCTTGGAGCGTAGTTTTGGTAACGTGTTGTTGGCCTTGGGGGTCTGTGCTGTCGATCCACGGCAGCAGGTGGGTGCTGGCATCCAGGTTGGCCAGCGCAGCGGTCAGTGGGCCATTGAGCACTGCGGCAGCGTCGACGCCCAGCAAACTGCAGGCCGCTGGGTTGACCATCACCACCTCAAAAGCATCGTCCACCACACACAGGCCCATGCCCGATACCTCTGCCCACGCAGACAGCAGCGCATGCTCCAGCACATCGCCGGGCCTGAGTGTTGGCACTACTGCATTGGTCACCATCATATAAACCTTTAGTACCTACCACTATGTAAGTATACGTATTGATACTAGATCAAACACGGGATGGAAAACTGGTTTTGTGGTTTAAGGGTATTTTATTAACGGTAAATTTGACGTTAACTTCACCTAAACATCGGTTTTAGTGGTTCGCAAATCACACATTTACGTGTTTAAGTAGGCTAATTTGGGTGAGTGCTGGTCGGTTGCAATGGCTGGTTAAGTGCAAGGTTAAGTAATTATTAAATATAAAGTATTAATAGGCAGTGTGCGCTGGTAAATTAGCCTTTGACCTTCTCAAACTCAGCCAAATAGTCCACCAAGGCCTGCACACCTTCGACCGGCATGGCGTTGTAGATGCTGGCGCGCATGCCGCCCACCACGCGGTGGCCTTTGAGCTGCAGCAGATGGCGCGCGTTGGCCCCTTCGAGGAAGGCGGCGTTGAGTGTTTCGTCGCGCAAAAAGAAGGGCACGTTCATGCGTGAGCGGCAGTCTTTGGCGACTTTGGTAATGTAAAAGTCGCTGGCATCCAGCGCGCTGTACAGCAGGCTGGCTTTGGCCATGTTTTGCTTTTCCATGGCGGGCACGCCACCTTGCGCTTTGAGCCACTGAAACACCAGGCCCGCAATGTAGATGGCATAGGTGGGCGGGGTGTTGTACATCGAGCTGCTTTGGGCCTGAATGGCGTAGTCAAACACATCGGGCGTGGTGGGCGTGGCGTGGCCGATCAAATCCTCGCGCACGATCACGATGGTCAGGCCTGCAGGGCCAATGTTTTTTTGTGCACCGCCAAACACAAGGCCGAATTTGGCAATGTCCAGCGGGCGGGAGAGGATGGTGGACGATACGTCGCCTACCAAGGGCACATCACCCACGCTGGGAATGTCGTGAAACTCCACGCCGCCAATGGTTTCGTTCATGCACAGGTGCACGTAGGCGGCATCTTTGTGCAGCTGCCAGCTGGCACGGTCAGGGATGGTGGTGAAACTGGTGGCCTCGGCTGTGGCCGCAATATGGGGCGTGGCAAATTTGCGTGCTTGTTCGGCAGATTTTTTAGACCATTCACCCGTCAGCACAAAGTCAATACTGCTTTTGCCGCGCAGCATGTTCATGGGCACAATGGCGTTTTCGCCCAGGCCACCGCCTTGCAAAAAGATAATTTTGTAGTTGGCTGGCACGTGCAGCAGTTCGCGCAGGTCAGCCACAGCTTGTTCGTAAATGCTGATGAACTCTTTGCCGCGGTGGCTCATCTCCATCACCGACATGCCGCTGCCGTGCCAGTCCAGCATTTCAGCCGCTGCCGTTTGCAGCACGCTGTGGGGCAGCATGGCAGGGCCTGCGCTGAAGTTAAAAACACGGTTCATGGGCCATTCTCCTAGGCGCTGGCGCGCAACACAGCCAGCCGTAAATACAGGCAATACACAACAAAAAAAGCCCTGAACTCACAGGAATTCAGGGCTTGTATTTGGCGGAGAAGGCGGGATTCGAACCCGCGGAAAGTTTTACCCTTCGCACGCTTTCCAGGCGTGTGACTTAAACCGCTCATCCACCTCTCCTAGCAATGCATATTGTAGCCCAGCAGCTCTGGGCGGGCTTAAAAAGCGCCAAAAGGTGGCGTTTTTAAGGGTGTTTAAGGGCTGTGGCCCAAGGAAATGCTGCACGAGTAGCTACTAATTATGTAGCAAATAGACCTTGGTTGTAGGTTTGTCTTGGCCCGGTAGTTGGGCGCATGGCGCTTTGCAGGGCGGGTAGCGCACGGGGCCAAGCAGCTCTGGGCGCAAGATAGAATCACCCCATGTCTTATTTGGTGCTAGCCCGTAAATACCGTCCAAAATCGTTCACCGAAATGGTCGGGCAGGCGCATGTCGTGCAGGCTTTGTCGAACGCGCTGACCACCCAGCGCCTGCACCATGCCTACCTGTTTACCGGCACGCGCGGCGTGGGCAAAACCACGGTGTCGCGCATTTTGGCCAAATCGCTCAACTGTTTGGGTGCTGACGGGCAGGGCGGCATCACCGCCCACCCCTGCGGCGTGTGCGCAGCCTGCACGGCGATTGACAGCGGCCGGTTTATTGACTACACCGAGCTGGACGCTGCCAGCAACCGGGGCGTAGACGAAGTGCAGCAGCTGCTGGAGCAGGCGGTGTACAAGCCGGTGCAAGGGCGCTTTAAGGTCTTCATGATCGACGAAGTGCACATGCTGACCAACACCGCGTTCAACGCCATGCTGAAAACGCTGGAAGAGCCGCCCGAGTACCTTAAGTTTGTTTTGGCCACCACCGACCCGCAAAAGGTGCCGGTCACGGTGCTGTCGCGCTGCCTGCAATTTAACCTGCGGCCCATGGCACCGGAGACCATCCACGAGCATTTGGTGCAGCTGATGGGCACCGAGCAGGTGACCGCCGACGATGCCTCGCTGCGCCTGCTGTCGCGCGCCGCACGCGGCTCGATGCGCGATGCCCTGAGCCTGACCGACCAGGCCATTGCCTTTGGCAACGGTGTGCTGGCCGAGGCTAATGTGCGCCAAATGCTGGGCGCGGTAGACCGCACCTACGTGTTCCGTTTGATAGAAGCGCTGGCGCGCGGCGACGGCCGCACGGTGGTGGACACGTCGGAGGCCTTGCGCACCAACGGCCTGAGCGCCGCCAGCACGCTAGAAGACATGGCCAGCGTGCTGCAGCGCATGGCGGTGGTGCACAACGTGCCCGATGCCTACGACAGCACCGACAGCGAGGCCGTAGAAACCGCGCGCCTGGCGGGCATCATGCCGCCCGACGAGACACAGTTGCTCTACAGCCTGTGCATCCACGGCCGCGCCGAGCTGGGGCTGGCCCCCGACGAATACGCGGGCCTGACGATGACGCTGCTGCGCTTGCTGGCGTTTAAGCCTAAGGGGTTTAAGCCTGCCAATGTGGCAAGCAATTCAACCAACCATGCTAAGCCGGTAGTTTCAGCAGTAGAACAGGCTGAAAAAAAAAGTCTGAATTCAGCGCCAGCTAGTGCGCCTACCGTGCCTGCCGTGCCTGCTGTGCCTGTCGCGCCCGCAGATGCGGCAGTACCTGTTGCAACATCCCCAGCGCCTCCTAGCCTAGGCGCAGATGCTGATGAAGATGCCATATTGGCGGCCTTTGCCTATGACACTGTCGATCCAAGCAACGAAAAGAGTGCATTTTCAGTACCAAATAGCCCTCTGACCCAAGGAAATGCTGCACAAGCAGCTACTACTTTAATAGCGGTTCCGATTCGCCAGCAAAGCGAACCCACCAGCCGTACCGAACAGCGCATAGCGCCGGTAGAACCCAACGCAGAGCACGCAGCCTGGCTGCTGGTGGTACAAGCGCTGCTCGATGCAGAATCGGTGGTGGCCCTAACGCGGGAGCTGGCGGTGCAAAGCCAGTGTGTAGAGCAGGGCGCGCAGCACCTGACATTGCGGGTCGAGCAGCCGTCACTTAAAACCGATGCAGCGCGCGATAAACTGCAAGCTGCTTTTGCTGCGCTAGGCCGCACAGAGGTGCTCACCGTAGAGCTAGGCCCCGTAGTGGATTCATGGTTTAAGCGCAACCAGGCAAAAATAGCCGCCCGCCAGTTAGCTGCTGAAGAGCTCATTACCAACGATCCGCTGGTACACCAGCTGCAAGCCCAGTGGGGCGCAAAAATTGTGCTCGGTAGCATCAAAGCGGTTTAACCACTGGGTATGTACAGTTCCCTTAATTTAAGAAAAAATTCATGACCCTACAGCTTAATTTATTCACGTTGGCCGCTGCACTGCTTGCAGTACTGTTAAACGGCTGTACCCGCATAGAAACCGGCGAAGTGGGCTTGCGCGTAAATTTTGACAAAACTACCGACCCCACAGAGCGCTTGCCGGGTTCATTTAACCAAACCATCGTTGGCGACATCATCACATTCAAAATTCAAGATGTTGCGGTGCCTGTAGACAATATGACACCACTGGCCTCTGATAACTCGACCATCAAAGACTTTGATATGACGGTGATCTACAACATCAACCCGACTGCGGTCTCGGAGCTGTGGACCACCAAAAACAGAACTTTTCACGGTTTGGCTGACAAAGGAGGCGACATTTTGTTGATGCAAAACTACGTGGCCTTAGCCGCGCGCAATGCCGCTTATAAGGTGGCCAGAGAATACGAATCTCTCAAAATGGCAGACAACCGTCCTGTCATTGAGCAGAAGATCCGCGAAACCATTATCAAAACCCTGAACGAAGAAAAATTGGCTGACAAAATTACCGTCTCGCAAATTCAAGTTCGCGCCATCACGCCAGCAGACATTATTGTTGCAAGTGCCAACGATCTAGTACGGGCGCAAAACGAGTTAAAAACCAAAGAAGTTGAAGTACAAACCGCCAAGAAAGAAGCAGAACGCATTGCCGCACTCAATGCCAACGCTGGCGCTATTGGCTACATGAACGCTATGGCCAACTTGAAAATTGCCGAAGGCGTGGCCGCAGGCAAGGTGCACACCATCGTGGTGCCCTATGACTTCAAGGGCATCGTCAATGCCAAATAAACCTAAACTCCGTAACTACTAAAAGGACTCCACCATGTTCAACAAAGGACAACTCGCCGGCCTCATGAAGCAAGCCCAGGCGATGCAAGACAATATGAAAAAAGCCCAAGACGACTTGGGCAGCATTGAAGTGACGGGCGAATCAGGCTCCGGCTTGGTCAAGGTCACCATGACCTGTAAGCACGATGTCAAACGCGTGGCCATTGACCCTAGCCTGCTGAGCGACGACAAAGACATGCTGGAAGATTTAGTCGCCGCTGCCTTTAACGCCGCTGTGCGCATGGCTGAAGAGGTCAGCAGCGCCAAGATGGCCAAAATCAGCGCTGGCATGCCCAGCCTGCCCGGCGGCATGAAGCTGCCTTTCTGATCTTTCTAAAACGATGATCAGGGCTGCCCTAGCATTGGGTTCTGCTTCGCGGGATCAGGGCGGAGGTGCCCTTAGCTGCGCGGCTGTCCCCCGTTGCGGCCTAGGCCCGCTGCCTCCTTTATGCCGCTGCACTGAGCGCACCACCGCCCTGATCTCGCAGGCATGGCGGGTATTAAACCGCTGTGCGCCCACCATGTTCGCTGCCCCGGTGCTTGGGGTGATTGGCGTAGCGACATCAAGGAGGAGCCCAAAGGGCGGGGGACAGTCGCGTAGCCAATCACCCCAAGCACCGGGGCGTGCAAACCCTCAAACGCCACGGCATTGTGAATTCCACAGTGCCACGTAGTAGCCCATGCTTGACAACCACAACCTAGCCGCCTTGATCGACGCGCTGCGCCGCTTGCCCGGCGTGGGTGCCAAGTCAGCCGCGCGCATGGCGTTTCACATGCTGCAGCATGATCGCGAGGGCGCGCAGCTGCTGTCGCGCGCCTTAGCCCAAGCAGCTAACAATGTGCGCCACTGCGCCCGCTGCTACACCTTTACCGATGCCGATGTCTGCCAAACCTGCCTAGATACCGAGCGCAACGCCGCCCAACTGTGCGTGGTAGAAACCCCTGCTGATCAGTCGGCCCTGGAGCGCACCAGCGCCTATCGGGGGTTGTATTTTGTACTGATGGGCAAGCTCAGCCCGTTGGACGGTATTGGCCCCAAAGAAATTGGCCTGCACCGCTTGCTAGAACGCGCCTGCGACGGCGTAGTGACTGAGGTAATCTTGGCCACCAACTTTACGGCTGAGGGCGAAACCACGGCCCATGTCATAGCCCAAACCCTCAAAGCCCGTGGCCTGCAAGTCACCCGCCTGGCGCGCGGTGTGCCCGCAGGCAGCGAGCTGGAATACGTAGACCTGGGCACCATTGCCCACGCACTGGCAGACCGGCGTTAAAGTAGCCACTGCACAGCTTGAACATGAGCACGCTGACCACCCTGCGCCTGAAGATCTATAAAACCGTGGCCCGCCAACTGCATGGCCAGGTGCCTTGCTGGGTGTGCGGCCAGCATGTGCCGACCGATATGGCCACGCTAGAGCACATCGTGCCGCGCAGCCAAGGTGGAAGTAGCCACCAAGAAAACCTGGCCATCAGCCATGCGCAGTGCAACCTGCAGCGCCACGCTAAAGAGCACTCTGTGGTCGCGCCTGGGCCAATGGCCAAGCTAGAGGCCGGGCCTTTTGCAAAGCCCTGAACCGCTTTGGAGGTGCGCTATAATGCTACTCATTTAATAGCTGCTTGTGCAGCATTTCCTTGGGCGATAGCCCTAAATCATTAAAAATCAACTAAATTTAAAGGAATACGATGCCTTACGCGCACTTTACCGCTGCCTACTGGTGCTTACTGGTCGCTGCCATTTTGCCTATCATGTGTGCAGGTTTGGCCAAGTCGGGTACCTTTACCAAGCCGCGCAAAGACGGCGGTTTTGACAACCACAATCCGCGCGCTTGGCTGGCCCGCCAAACTGACTGGCGCGCCCGCGCTAATGCGGCGCAGGCCAATACCTTTGAGGCGCTGCCTTTCTTTTTTGCCGCCGTCATCATTGCCCACCAGCTGGGCGCGCTGCAAACGCGGGTGGACATTTTGTGCTTTCTGTGGCTGCTGCTGCGCATCCTGTTTGTCATTGCGTATGTGGGCGACATGGCCATGGTGCGCACGGGTTTATGGACAGGTGCGCTGTTGATCAACATCGCTATTTTGTTTGTGGGCTACAAATAAGCCACTAGACCAATATGACAGCCGTGTTACGTTGGCTCACATAGTGCTTACGTAATTACCCGCTCGGGGAGAGTCCCGATGCGGGTTTTTTTGTGCGTGTGTAAGCTGTTGGTATGACAATAATAAACCAAGGGATAAAACGCAAGGAGTCCGATGCGTTGCAGACCGCGACGGCCCAAGCTGTAGCAACTACCGGCAAACCAGGCCGCCGTAGCTGTCTGCTGCAGCTGGGCGCATTGGTTTTTGCCAACAGCGCTTGGGGGCAAACCAGCACCGTGGTGGCCAACCCGGCGGTGGTCAGCACCCCCACTTACGTGGCCAACGCCAAGCTAGAAAAAAAGCAAATCAGCATTGCAGCAGTTAATAAGACCGCACTGGCCTATTTACCGCTGACGGTGGCAGAGCAGCTAGGCTATTTTGCGGCCGAAGGGCTGGAGGTCGAGCTGACTGAGCCGCCTAGCATGGCGCGCGCGCAGCAGTTGGCCAGCAGCGCTAGTGGGCTGGATGTTGTCTGCGGTTGGCTAGAAAACACGCTGCTACTGCAAACCAAGGGCCAAGCGTTTACCGCTTTTGTGCTGCAGGGCAGGGCGCCGCAAATAGCGCTGGGCATTTCCACCGTCACTTTGCCTAGTTTTAGGCAGTTGCCAGACCTGCGCGGCAAGCGCGTGGGCGTTATGGCGCCTGATACCCCCAGCCACACCATTGCACACAGCGTGCTCACCCGCGCAGGTTTGCGTGCAGGTGACTATAGTTTTGTCAGTGTAGGCAGTGCCAGTGGTGCGCTGGCAGCGTTGCGCGCTGGGCAAATAGATGCACTAAGCTACCTTGACCCTGTGATTACCCAGCTTGAGCTGCGCGGCGAGCTGCGCGTGGTGGCCGACACCCGCACCCAGCGCGGTACTTTGCAGGCCTGCGGTGGTGAGATGCCAGCCACCTGCCTGTACGCTACGCCCGAGTTTGTACAGCAGCACCCTAATACCATCCAGGCGGTTACTTATGCCATGGTGCACGCACTGAAATGGTTGCAAACGGCAGGCCTGTCAGACCTGATGAAAACCGTGCCAGAGAGCTACTTTGCCAGCGACCGTGCGCTGTATTTGGCAGCCTTTGCCCGCATGCGCGATGCCATTGCCTTGGACGGTGTGATCTCGGTAGCCGGTGTACGCAACACACTAGAGGCCCTGCGCGGAGCGGGGTCCATTTTGCGGACTGACAAAGTTGATATTGAAAAATGCTTTACCAATACGTTTGCACAAGCTGCAAAGCTGCGCTACAAGGTGTGAGCTTGTCTGGCTGCCAGAGCCGTTACATGCTGGCGCTAGCAAAGCCTTCAAAGGCAGTACTGTAAACGGTGTTTTAAGCGGCACTACTACCACTAGCGTATGCGCTGTAGCAGGCCACGTGCTAGCGGTTTTGGCCGGCTTGCCCAGCTTGTGCGGGCTGCACGCGGCGCGCGCCGTCAAAGCGGCTGCTCCAGTAGCCCACCCGCATGTCTTCTACCCGCACTACGCTGCCTGTGCGCGGTGAATGGATAAATTTATTGTCGCCCACATAAATACCCACATGGCTAAAGGCCGACTTGAGGGTGTTAAAAAACACCAAGTCGCCAGGCTGCAGATCGCTTTTGTCTATTGACTGGGTGGCCGCAGCTTGTTCTGCTGCGCGGCGGGGCAGCACCAGCCCAATAGTCTGTTCGTACATAGCTTTGACAAAACCGCTGCAGTCAAAACCGCTCTCAGCGCTGTTGCCACCGCGCTTGTACGGCACGCCTAAAAAACCCATGGCGTTGACCACTAAGTCAGACGCCGTGTTGCTTACAGCACGGCCTGCCTGGCTTACCTGCTCACCAATGCGCTCTACAAAGCTGCGTTCAGCAAAGCTACGTTCTACTAAGCTGCGCTCGGCGACCAAACCGCGGTCTAGCACTGCGCTGCGTTCGCGCTCAGCCACCAAACCGCGATCGGCCAAAAAGCTGGCCATCTCGTCTACGCTGCCGCCTTGCATGGGCGTAGCTTGGGCTAAGCAAGAGCCCACCATGCACGCCCAGCCTAAGCCAATACATGCTGCGGCTTTGGTAAGGTAAAGACGATTTTTAAAATACATATATTAAGACTATCAGCATCATCTTCATAAGTCAAGTAAAGTAAATGCTGTAAGTTGTTGATTTGTCTAAATATTAGGGTTCTACACTAGGGTTTTAGGGTTCTTAGTTCGATGCCGTACCGGCTATTTTCTAAAAATTGGGCGCGCTGCTTAAGCTGGTTTTGCATCTGCCCCGAGCCTTGCCAAGCCTTGTAGTTGCAAAACCAGCTTGCGCGTGATAACATAAGTTATAACATTACCCATTTGGAGCCACCATGCAAGCACACGCACTCAAACTTACCAGCATCGGAAACTCGGTGGGGGTGATCTTGCCTAAAGAATTACTTAACAGCTTGAGTGTGGGCAAAGGGGACTCCTTGTTTGCTACTGCCACCCCCAACGGCTGCACCCTCACGCCTTACGACCCCAGCGTAGAAGAAGAAATTGCCATAGGCCAAGCTTTTATGAACGAGTACCGCGAAACCTTCAAAGTACTTGCTAAATGACGGCTGCTGCCGCTCGCTGGCGCTGGATATCACGTACAGGCCTGCTGCGTTTACATGACATGAGTTTGGTGCAGTTTGGTGGCGCCGCAGGCATTCGTGATGAGGGCTTGTTAGAGTCCGCACTAGGAAGAGCAGAAAACTTAGCGCATTACGGAACCCCGGATGTTGCTGATCTGGCCGCTGCCTATGGTTATGGTTTGGCTAAAAATCATGCATTCATTGATGGCAATAAACGTGCTGCATTTCTTGCAGTAGGTTTGTTTCTGCGTCTCAATGGCTGCGCACTAACCGCTAATCAGCCAGACGCAACACACACTGTAATGGCCCTAGCGTCGGGCGGTATTTCAGAAGCCGAGTTTGGCGCGTGGTTACGTGGCAATATGCGTTTTTTGTAAATTCTGCCCTCATTTTTTATCCGATTTCCCGAAAGCCTCTCTCATGCTCATCGAAGCCCAAGCCAGCCAACTGGTGCTGATTGACCTGCAAACCAAACTTGTTCCCGCTATGTTTGAGGGGGCTGCTGTGGTGGCCAACGCGCTGCGCCTTGCACAGGCAGCGCAGCTGCTGCGCTTGCCCGTGTGCACCACCGAACAATACCCTGACGGCCTGGGGCCCACTGTGCCCGAGCTAGCGGCTTGGGCCAGGGCACCACTGCAAAAGCTGAGCTTTAGCGCCTGCGACGAAGGCTTGGTAGAGCATCTGCAGGCTGCTGGCACCCCCAAGCCATCGCCCAACGCGCGCAGCGTGCCCAAGCATCTGCAAAAGCAGGTAGAAAACAGCCGCAGCGAGATCATCATTGCCGGGTTGGAAGCCCATGTGTGTGTGCTGCAAACGGTCATGGGTTTGCTAGACGACTTTGACGTGTTTGTAGTGACCGATGCCTGCACCTCGCGCACCGAGCGCAACCGCGATGCCGCCTACGACCGCCTAGCCGCCGAAGGTGCTAACTTGGTAACCACCGAAATGGTGCTGTTTGAATGGCTGCGCAGCAGCGACCATGACCAGTTCAAAGCGGTGCAGGCGCTGGTGCGCTAGCTATTAAGCACTGGTTTTTAAAAACTGGTGCAGCGCTGCCAGCGTTGCATCAGGCGCCTCAGTCATCAGGCTATGGCCTGCATTGACGGTTACTACGGTGGCCTGTAGCGCAGCGCTGATAAGGCCTTGTGCAGCTTTAGGCGGGGTCATTTGGTCATGTTGGCCTACTATAAAAAGTAGAGCTAGCTTTTCAGCATTTACTTGGGCGATAGCCTCAAAAGCCTGTAAATAGTCATTGCAAGCGCTAAACCCGATGTGAAACACATTCTCTGTTGGGTTGCTTTGCAGCACCCTGCGCATCAGCGCGTGTGAGGCACCATAAACCCAAGTTCCGGGGCCCAGCGCTGAAGGCGGCGGGCACAGCGTGCTGTGGCTAAAAGTGTTAACCATGTGGATGGCATCCATCGGCCCATGAAGTGCTGCCTCCAGCAGCGCAGGCGACACTTTCATTGGAAAAGCCGTAGCCAACAAGGCCACATGCGTAGCCCGTTTTGCCAGCAAGCTTGCCGCGTGCAGTGCAATCAGCGAACCCCAGCTGTGCCCTACCAGTGCAGCTTTCTCAATGCCCGCTGCGTCCAGTAAGTTAACCACAAACGCCGCCGCCGCTTCAACGCTGCGCGGGCAGTTCCCCGCACTTTTGCCATGCCCAGGCAAGTCCACCGCCAACACGTTAAACCCATGGTGGGCCAGGTAGCGGCTTTGCAAAATCCACACGCTGTGGTCGTTTAACACACCATGGATGAAAACAACAGTTGGCTTGCCAGCATCAGGCACTTGGCCGCCGGTGTAGACGTAGGTCTTAGTGCCATTAACTTGGATGTACATGAAGGCTTTAGGTAACTGGTGGGTACTGCAAAGTGTAGTGCTTTTGGGTAGTGTGCACGTCTCAATTGATGTCTTGAATCGTACAGCTATGGGTCACACCAAAAAATTAGACTTTATTCGCTGTCAAATTTAGCGCAAATAAAACGCTAAATATGACAGGTAGATTCAGTGCGGTGGATCAGCCGGGTGTTAAATATTGCAAACTTTCATCGTGAAGCAGGCCCAGTAAATAAACAAATACTATCCATATGACAATTAATATCAGCTCAGCACTTGGTAAATTTGTAAAAATAATCGCTTTAGTTTTGTTTTCAAATTTATTCTTTGTTTCTTCATCGGCACAAACCTGCCCCGCTGTCTGTGCAGTAACCGGTGCTGCCAACGACTATTGGCCGGGTGCGTCTAATGTGACCAGCGGTGTTACTACTGCTGTCACACTGGGTGCCAGGCGAACTGGCACCGGCGTGGCGGGCATTGATATTGCCATTGGCGATCTGGTTTTGATCATCCAAATGCAAGATGCCACTTTCAATAACGCCAACAGTACGGCCTATGGCGCTAATGGCACTACGGGCACTGGCTACACCGCAGCCCGCCAAACCGGTTTGTACGAATATGCAGTCGCTACCAATGCAGTAACTGCAGCTGGCGGCACCCTTAACTTAAGCAAAGTAACGGTGAACTCGTACAACATTACGCAGGTGGCCACTGCGCAAACGGTGCCTACTTACCAAATTATCAGGGTGCCCAATTGCTTGACGGTCAACTTAAGTGGCAGCGTTACCGGTGCAGCTTGGAACGGCACTACAGGCGGAGTGGTGTCGGTGCGCGGCTATAACGTCAGCGCGGCTGTGGGGTCGGTGATTGACGTTAATGGGCTGGGGTTTCGCGGGGGCGCGACTGATGCGCACAATGGTCCAGTGAGCCCCGTAAGGTACAACGGTACGAATGCTAACGACCAGTACAAAGCAGAGGGCATAGCAGGTACGCCTGATTATATTTTTGATACATCTTCAGGCACCGAAACAGCAACATTGCGCGTGCTGCCTGGTGGCTACCGCGCCATAGGTGCACCGGGCAATGCAGGCGGCGGCGGCTCGGGTGACTCTGGCGGCGGCGGTGGTGGTAACGGTGGCAGCGGGGGTAGGGGCGGTGTGTGGTCTGCAGGATTGGCTGGTGGTTTGGGTGGAGCAGTTTTTACCCAAGCTGGGCGCACTCAAGTTGTGTTGGGCGGCGGCGGTGCGGGCGGTTCAGCCAATACAGGTGCCACTACAGCATCTGAAGCCGTCATCCCCTACGGCACAGGTACCAACAGCTTTAACCGTGGTGGGGCGGGAGGCGGCATTGTAATTTTAGGTGCCGTTGCCCGTACAGGCACGTTTACCATTAACGCTAACGGTAGTAACTCTACGGGCACAGCCTATGCCAGTACAACGGTAGGTACCCGCGTAGGCGGTGGCGGCGGTGCGGGCGGATCAATTGTTTTGTACGGCAGCGGCGGCACTATTACTGCTAATGCTGCAGGCGGTAATGGATTTTTAGACACTGCGACAAGTCATATTGCACACGGCGGCGGCGGCGGCGGCGGTGTCGTGTTAGTCAATGGCGCACTTGCGGGAGTTACGACCGTGGTATCAGCAGGTCTCGCGGGCTGTGCGCAGACAGGCGCATTATCTGACACTGCTGCCGCATCGTGTAGCACCTCAGAAGCGAACAGCAGCACCAACGGCGCAGCAGGCGCTGCAACAGTTTTCGCCAGTGCAGCCGAACCGGGCTTGCCCAGCTGCGCAGTCAATTTAAGCATCGCAAAATCAAATGCCGTTGCTACCGTGTCTGCCGGGCAAACCACCACCTACACATTAACCATCACCAATACCGGCCCCAGCGCCGCAGACGGAGCACTGCTTAAAGACCCGGTCGCAGCAGGTTTAAGCTGCACGGCAGTAAGTTGCACCAGTTCTACACCGCTAGGTAACTGCCCTGCGCCCGCCAGCATCACCATTGCCAATTTGCAAGGTGCTGGAATTACGCTAACTTCGTTGCCTGCTATTAGCACCTTGACGTTTGATGTGGTGTGCGGCGTAACTGCAACAGGCTTGTGATGCCAGCCAAGCCAACCATAGCAGTTAACCAAGGCCGCCGTTGCTTGTTGCCGTGGCTGTGCGCGGCAGCAGCACCCCTGTGGGCGCAAGAGCCCACCCTAGCGCAGCGGGCAGCGCAGTTGGCACACCTGCAAGACCACGTGACGCAGTTGCGTGCACTGGACCTTATTGCCATGCTGGCCAGCAGCCCTGGCTATGCGGTATTTGTGGGTTTGGTTCAAGACAGCTTACTGACCCAGACGCTGGCTGCACCCGGGCCTTTTACATTTTTTGTGCCTACAGATGCTGCCTGGGCAGGTTACTCGGGTTTCAAGCAGCTTGAAAATGCAAGCCCCGAAGAAAAAGCCAGTGTCGTGCTGCGCCATGTGTGCATGGGCGATCACACTGCGAGCGGTATGGCGTTTAAAGCACACCAAAGCTTGGCCCGCACGCCGATACGGGTGGGCGCAGACGCTCAAGAGGTCAATTGCGCGGGTTTTGTAGCCCAAAATATCGCGGTACGTAACGGCAGGCTGCACATAGTGCGCAGTGTATTTTCATAATTTAGACGCGCCTTAGGTTTTCTCGGCCGCCTTCAAAGCCCGCTTTAGATCGTCTACCAAATCATCTGCATCTTCCAGCCCGATCGACAAACGAATCGTGCCCTGGGTAATGCCTGCAGCTACCAAAGCGTCATCTGCCATGCGAAAGTGGGTGGTGCTGGCCGGGTGAATGACCAGGCTGCGGCAGTCGCCTACATTGGCCAAATGGCTGAAAACTTTGAGCGTTTCGACGAACTTTTTGCCCTGTTCGCGGCTGCCGCGCATGTCAAAGCTGAACACGCTGCCTGCGCCGCGCGGCAGCAGCTTTTGCGCTAATGCATAGCTTGGGTGCGACTCTAACATCGGGTGGCCCACGCGCGAGACAAACGGGTGGGCGGATAAAAATTCGACCACTTTGGTGGTGTTGCGTATGTGCTGGGCCATGCGCAGGGGCAGGGTTTCAATACCTTGCAAAATCAGCCAAGCGCTGTGCGGGCTCATGCAGGCACCAAAGTCGCGCAGGCCTTCGCGGCGCGCGCGCAGCAAAAAGGCACCCACACTGGACTCTTCGCTAAACACCATGTTGTGAAAGCCTGCGTAGGCCTCGGTCAGTTCGGTAAACTTGCCTTTGCACAGCGGGCCGTCCCAGTCAAAGCTGCCGCCGTCCACCACCAAACCGCCCACCACAGTGCCGTGGCCCGACAAAAACTTGGTGGCTGAGTGGTAGACCAGATCGGCCCCATGGTCAAACGGCTTCATCAGCCACGGCGAGGTAAGGGTGCTGTCTACCAGCAGCGGCACGCCCGCTGCGTGCGCAATCTGCGCTACCGTGGGAATGTCCAGCACGTCCAGGCCGGGGTTGCCCACGGTTTCGCCAAAAAACAGTTTGGTGTTGGGCTGCACGGCGCTTTTCCAGCCGTCAATGTCGCCGGGTTTAACGAAGGTGGTGTCAATACCAAAGCGGCGCAGCGTGTAGTGCAGCAGGTTGTGCGACCCGCCGTACAGCGCGCTGCTGGCCACAACGTGCGAGCCCGCGCCCATCAGGGTGGTAATGGCCAAGTGCAATGCAGCCTGCCCACTGGCCGTACTAATGGCCCCTATGCCGCCCTCTAAAGCTGATATGCGCTGCTCTAGCACAGCATTGGTAGGGTTGCTGATGCGGCTGTACACATGGCCAGCGCGCTCTAGGTTAAACAGCGCGGCAGCGTGGTCACTGGACTCGAACACAAAAGACGTGGTCATGTGGATAGGCACGGCCCGTGCGCCAGTGGCAGGGTCGGGCGCAGCGCCTGCGTGCAGTGCAAGGGTGTCAAAACCAGGGTCAGCGTAGCCGGGCATCGCTAGTCTCCAAAAAAAGTGAACAAGGTAAAAATAAATTGGGGCGGTGTAAATCGTTTTTGCAGGCATTGTGCGCTGAGATGGGCTATATTGTGGGCATAAATTTGAGGAACTGCGCCATGAAAGTCAGTGATATTTTGAAGTCAAAGGGCAGTACCCTGTACACCATCACCCCGGAGGACAGCCTGTCGCATGCCATGCAGATCATGGCAGAGAAGGATATCGGCTCGCTGGTGGTCATGTCTAACAGCCTGGTGGTGGGCATGCTGACCTTTCGTGAGGTGATTGTGGCGGTTAACAAAAACGGCGGCGCGGTCGGCGCTACCACCGTGTACCGCGCTATGGACAACGGCCCCTTAAGCTGCACCCTGCAAACCGAGCTGGACGAAGTGCGCCGCATGATGTTGGGCCGCCACGCCCGCTATATGCCGGTCATTGACAACCGCATGCTGATGGGGGTGATCAGCTTTTACGACGTGGCCAAAGCGGTGGTCGACAGCCAAAACTTTGAGAACAAAATGCTCAAGGCCTACATTCGTGACTGGCCTGAAGAACAGAGCTAGCATTTGAGACTGTGGACTAGCAAGTCAATGCGGCATATGCCTACACATTACATACTGCCAATGGCCCAAGGGCGGTGGCTATGACGGACAAGGAAGATTTCACGAGCTTATTCGAGAAACTACCCGTACCGGCCTACCGTACCAGCCCGCAAGGCCAGCTCACGCGCGCCAACGCGGCCTTGGTCAGCTTTAACCGCTCTGCCGATGAAGCCGCGCTGCTGGCTTACGCTAACGCCGGCGATTGGTATGTGCTGCCAGGCAGACGCAGCCAATTCCGCACCTTGTTACAAACACAAGGCCAGGTGAGCAATTTTGTATCCCAAGTTACACGGCCTCACCCACCCACTGGCGGCACTGAGCTGGTGTGGATCAAAGAGCATGCCCATGTGGTGTTGGACGCGGCAGGCGAGGTGCTTTACTACGAAGGCATCATCGAAGACATTAATGACAGCATGAAAAGCGAAGTCGCATTGCAAGAAAAAGAGGCGCTGCTGTCCGGCCTGATCAACGCCATGCCAGACAACATATGGTTTATTGACAACCAGGGCGCGTACGTGCTGTCCAATCCGTCGCATGCTGGGCAGTACGGCTTGAAACCGCACGACATTGTTGGTAAGACCGACATTGAGTTGTTTGAGCAAGAAACAGCTGCGCACTACCAAGCCAAAGATGCGGCAGCCTTGGCCTCTCGGGCACCATTGGTGTTTGATGACTTTTGTGACAATCCCCTAACACACCAGCGGCAGTACTTTGAAGTTATTAAAGTAGCGGTGCGCAATCCTGCTGACCAGCCTCTGGGTGTGCTGGGCATTGCGCGCGACATTACGCTGCGCAAAGAAGCCCAGCTAGCGCTGGTAAAGGCTAAAGAATCTGCCGAATCAGGCAACCGGGCAAAAGCTGACTTTTTGGCCAACATGAGCCATGAGATTCGCACCCCCATGAATGCTGTGATTGGCATGTGCGACTTGCTCTTAGACACCCCGTTAGACGGTATGCAGCGTGAATTTGCCCACACCATCAGCACCAGTGGCGAGGCGCTGTTGGTCTTGATCAACGATATATTGGATTTTTCCAAAATCGACTCTGGCCACCTTGAGCTTGAAAACACCCCGGTCAATGTGAACGAGTGCGTGGAAAGCGCCATGGACATTACAGTAGGTGCAGCCACATCTAAAAACATCGAACTCCTGTATTGGCTGGAGCCTGATGTACCGCGCGCCATCTATAGTGACATTACCCGGCTGCGGCAGATCCTTGTGAATTTGATTAACAACGCTATCAAGTTCACCGCCAAAGGCGAGGTGGTGGTGACCTTGACGCAGCATGCAGGCACCGGGGCAGCGGGCAGCGGCACGCCTGTTTTGCATTGCTCGGTGAAAGACACGGGCATTGGTATACCGGCTGACAGGATTGAGCGTTTGTTCCAGGTATTTAGCCAAGTAGACACTTCTACCACCCGCCACTACGGCGGTACAGGTTTGGGCTTGGCTATTTGCAAGCGTTTGGTCATGATGATGGGCGGCAGAATTTGGGTCGAGTCGGTGCTGGGCGAGGGCTCTAATTTTCAGTTTGAAATTCCTTACCAAGCTGTGGCCACAGGCCCCACGCTGTATGGCCAGAAAAAAGTCATTGACCTGGTGGGCCGCCGAGTGCTGTTGGTGGACGATAACGCCACCAACTTGCTGATACTGGGCAAGCAAACCAGCCGTTGGGGCATGCAGGCCAAAGCGGCTTCGTCTGCGGCGCAAGCCTTGGCCTGGATTGACGCCGGAGAAATTTTTGATATTGCCATTATCGACATGCAAATGCCGGTGATGGACGGCATGATGCTGGCCACGGAGCTGCGCAAGCGCGTCAGTTCTGTGCATTTGCCCATCGTGTTGCTCACCTCCATGGGCATTCATGGCCCGGCGCTGGGCATTATTGAAAAAATGCAAAGCCTGAGTAAGCCCGCCAAAGCAGCGGTACTGCATGAGACTGTCTCGCGCATGCTAGAGCCTGCGGTTCTTGAGCCCGCTGCGGCGCCGATCACTGCGCCCAAAGCCCCTCTTTTGGGGCACCGCTTGCCGCTGCGCCTGCTGCTTGCTGAGGACAATTTGGTAAACCAGCGGGTAGCTTGCCTCATTCTCAAGGGCCTAGGCTATGCGGTACATGTCAGTGCAGACGGTCTGCAGGCGCTGGAAGCGGTGGGCCAAGCCTATGCAGAGGGCGCAGCGTTTGACGCAGTGTTAATGGACGTGCAAATGCCCGTGATGGACGGCCTGCAAGCCAGCCGCGAGCTGCACGCTAACTACCCCGCACCGCTGCGCCCGTACATCATTGCCATGACCGCCAATGCTATGGAGGGCGACCGTGAGGCCTGCTTGGCTGCGGGCATGGACGATTACTTGAGCAAGCCCGTGCGCGGCCAAGCCTTGGCCCAGGCGCTAGAACGCGCGGCCCTGGCCCTAAAGGAACGTGCTGCGCGGGTGTAACCACGCCCAGCTCTGGGCGCGCGGGGCTGTGCTGTGCATTTTTCTGCCGGCTTGTACACGCTGTAATCAGCCAGGCCTGTGGGACAATCGCCGCCATGACTGAACGCTATGCCACTGACACCTATGCCGTGATCGGCAACCCGATTGCCCAATCCAAATCACCCTTGATCCATGCCAGCTTTGCCCGCGCTACAGGGCAAGTAATGAACTACACCCGCCTGCTAGGCACGGTGGGCGCGTTTGCTGCCGATGTAAACGCTTTTCGCCAGCAGGGCGCGTGCGGGCTTAATGTGACCGCCCCTTTCAAACTAGATGCTTTTGCCTACGCTACAGCGCTAAGCGTTGATGCGCAACTGGCCGGGGCTGTGAATGCACTTAAATTTGAAGGCAGCAGCGTGCTGGGCGAAAACTTTGACGGCGTAGGCTTGGTGCGCGACATTCAAAGCAACCTGGGCGTTGCCCTGCGGGCCAAGCGTGTGCTGCTGCTGGGCGCGGGCGGTGCCACGCGCGGGGCGCTGCTACCGATTTTGCGGCAGCTGCCAGCGTCACTCACAATTGCCAACCGTGACCTTGGCAAGGCGTACAGCTTGGTGGCCCAGGTAGACGCTGCCCTGCATGCAGCCCCCGCTGCGGCTGCAAGCGGGCAGGTCCAGGCCCAGGCCCAGGCCCAGGCCCCGTTAAAGGGGGTATTGCTGGCCAGCAGCTACAGCGATGTAACCGGCCCTTTTGACGTGGTGATCAACGCCACCTCGGCCAGCCTGTTTGGTGAACTGCCGCCCATTGCGGCCAGCGTGTTTGCACCTACGTGCTTGGCTTACGACATGGTGTACGGCAAAGGTGCCACGCCATTTTTGCAACTGGCCCGCACTTGCGGTGTGCACCAGTGCGCTGACGGTGTGGGCATGCTGGTAGAGCAGGCCGCAGAGGCCTTTGCATGGTGGCGCGGCGTGCGGCCCGACACGGGCAGTGTGATTGCAGCTATCACGGTGCCTATTGTTTAGTTTTTAAGCGTTTTAGGCCTATGGCCCATTGCAAAGCGAAAGTGGTTGTAATAGTCGCAAGTGCGCCTTGGTACCTTATAGCCAAGTGCATGATGGTGTTACGCGCAGCTACATAAGCGCAATGCAAAACAACACATGCGACTGTGGTTTTGCTAAGCTAACCGTTGGTTAATTTTGAGCAAATTCATGATGCAACCCACTATCAGTACTTGTACCGTCCGCACTCCAAGCCTTTACCGCCCTGGCCTGGGCCGCGCACAATGGGCGCTGTGTGCAGTAGCCATGGCGCTAGCTGGCTGTGGCGGTGGCGGTGGTGGCGATGCCAGTCCCACCGCTGCAGGCCCCCCAGGTACACTAGGGGGCGCTACTGCGACAGTGGCTACGCCCACCCCCACCCCAGTAGCGCCAGTAAGTGCCTTACAAGGCACGCTGTACTACGTATTTGCAGGCGAGCTGAACAAACTGGAACTGGCCAATGGCAAAGTAACCAAGCTCATAGGCCAAGGGGGTTTTGAAACCAATTTTTTTGACGTGAGCGCGGACGGCAAACAGTTGATGTATGCCAAAGATGCTCCTGGCTCAGATGGGGGCAATTACTACGACCAAGAATATTTCAACTTTATCGACACCACCACCTACAACGAAGTAGCCCCTCGATTTAAAAAGTTTGCCGCTACCAGCACCTACACGCAATTTGCCAAACTCTCGCCTGACAACAGCAAAATAGCGGTTATTTACCAGTACTACGACGAAACCCTGCCAGGTACCTTTGGCAATGGTGCATACGCAACCAACATACGTGTGTGGGACAAAACAGGTGCCACCCTGCGTACTTTTACCAACGACAATTCAGGCAACCGCGTGAAAGAATTTGCCTGGATGCCTGACGGTAATTTGCTGATGACCACCAGCCAGGGTATTGTCAAAACCACCGACACCACACTGGCCGGCTACGATTTACTTTTCAAGCCCAACTTGCCTTCGTGGCGCTCGCTGGCGGTCAGCCCAGACGGTAAGCGGTTAGCGCTTAAATCAGGCAAACACATCTACACCATGAACATAGACGGTAGCAACATGGTGCAGCTGACCGACTCTGACGGAGACGACCAACAGTACTCACCCATCTGGTCGCCCGACGGCAAATACATTGCCTTCACTGCCAACATTTTTGCTTACACCACCGGCCCCGTCGTGTCGGGTGGCGGCACTATTTACCAGCTCATCCTGGCACCCGCAGACAATAAAACCTACAAGCTGAGCAAAGAATTCTTTGAATCATCAGGCACTGGGGGCTTGTCTGGCAGCAGCAGTATTGTGGCCAACAATGGGCTAATTCTGCTAAAAACGGCCCCTAATGCAAACGTCTTTGCAGAAGAGGACTTTGTCTGGCGCTGAAGCTAAACACATAGCTTCACCCATCAGTTTTTAAGTGTTTTAGGCCCATGGACCAAGGAAATGCTCAACAGTTAGCTATTAATAGTATAGTACTTCGTGTAAGCCAGCATGGCCTTCTAAATGCTGGCAGTGCAGTTTGAACTAGACCAAACTGCGCATGGCTGCCGCCGTCTCGCGCAGCACGCCTAGCACGCGGGTCACTGCTGCTTCTTGCGACTCGCCTTGCATTGGCATGATCACACTCAGCGCTGCCACCAGTGCACCCCGCGCGTCGCGCAGAGGCACCGCTACACCTCGGTAGTGCAAATCGAGCTGCTGCTCAGACACGGCCCACTCTTGCTGGCGAATTTGTGCCATTTGCACCCCCAGGCTGGTTTTGTCGGTGGTGGTGTGCTGGGTGAAGGTGGGCAGTTTTTGCGCCGCCAGCCAGTCGGTGTAATGCGGCTGGGCACGCAGCGCCAGCAACAGCATGCCAGCGGCCGTAACCTGCGCAGGCACGCGCGCACCCAGCACAAAGCCCGTGTTCATCACCCGCGTAGGGCCGTTGCGCGCAACGTACACAATGTCGTTGCCCTCCAGCATGCTCACATAGGCTATCTCTTGCGTGCCCGCCGTTACGCGCTGCAAAAACGGCTGCACCGTGCGGGCCAAGCGCGACGATTCGATAAACGCTTGCCCCAAGCGCAGCACGCGCGGGGTAAGCCAAAACAGCTTGCCGTCGGTAGCCACATAGCCCAAATGGGCTAGGGTTAACAGGTGGCGGCGCGCAGCTGTGCGGGTAATGCCCACGATCTCGGCCATTTGCGCCGCTGTGGCGCGTGGGTGCGCATCGCCAAAGGCCTCCAAAATGCCCAAGCCTTTTTCTAGCCCAGCTATCCAGTCGCGCCGCTGCAGGCCGCTTGCCACGCCCGCTTGTAGGGCTGGCTGCTGGGCTGGCGCTGTAACCGCCACTGTGTTGCTAACTGCTTTCATCGGGTGGCTGTTGTGTGGTGGTTGTTGGGGGGGCCTAAAACGGTGTGAAACCCTAATTTAGTACGTTTATCATTCTAATATGTACGATCATCGCACAATAAACCACGCAGTACGCACCACTATTTACGACAATAGACAGTGATTTTTAATAACCAGTGCGCCAGCTAGTAAGCGGCCATTGGGCAAGAAGTTGAGTTTCAAGTTAGTTGTTAGCCCCTTCAACCAAGGTAGATATTCCCATGAAAAACCGTCTTACCCACCCACTGGTCATAGCCTGCGCAGTGTCTGCGGCCACGCTGGCCGCGCTGCCTGTAGCGCTGGCACAAAACACGGTCAAAATAGCCGCCATTGTCGAACTCTCTGGCGGTGGCGCAACAGCGGGTACCAACTTTAAAAACGGCGTAGAGATGGCGGTTAAAGAAGTTAACGCTGCGGGCGGCATACTGGGCAAAAAAATCGAGCTGTCCACGTCTGACACCACGTCAAACCCTGGCGTAGCACTGGGTTTAACCAAGAAAGCCGTAGACCAAGACGTGTTTGCCATCTTTGGCCCGGTGTTCAGCGGCTCTATCAACGTGAGCATGAAAGAGTCTGAAAAAGCCCAAATTCCTAACTGGACAGGCGGCGAGGCCGCTAACATCACCACACAGGGCAACCCTTACATTTTTCGCACCAGCTTTACCCAAGCTACCGCCATGCCCAAAGTGGCCAAGTACATCAGCACGCAAGCCAAGGTTAAAAACCTGGCCATCGTTTATGTCAACAATGACTTCGGCAAAGGCGGCTTGGAGATGATCAAGAAAGCGCTGGCACCGACCGACACCAAAATCGCGGCAGAAGTGTCTACCGATGCCAGCCAAGTTGATTTTTCAGCCGCCGTTTTGAAGGCCAAGCAGTCCAACGCGGATGCAGTGTTTGTTTACCTGAACGAAGACGAGTCAGCCCGTATCTTGAAAGAACTGCGCAAGCAAGGCTGGGCCAAGCCGATCATTGGTGAAACCACGCTCACCGGCCAAAAAGTGATTGACCTGGCAGGCGAAGCCGCCAACGGGGCAGTTGCCCACGTAGGCCTGACGGTAGACGCGCCCAGCGCCGAGATGCTCAAGTTCAAAGCCAAGTTTTACCAAGACTACAAATACATCAGCGACCACAACGGCATCAAAGGCTACACCGGTATTTACACCCTCAAAGCTGCGGTAGAAAAAGTAGGCAAACTTGACCGCGCCGCCGTGGCCAAGGCCATGCACGGCCTGTCGATCAGCGCTGCCAAATACCCCGGCGTGATTTTGGATGTGAACTTTGACGACAAAGGCGACCTGGACCGTGCCAGCTACTTGGTGCAGGTAAAAAATGGCAAACAAGAAGTGATTGAAGTGCTGCCGCCACTGAACGCGAAAAAGTAAGCTCCAGCTTTAGAGCCCTTAATTTCCGGTTTTCAGGGCCTTGGTATTTCCCTTTATGGCAGACTTCTTTCAACTCTTTTTCAGTGGTCTGTCCACTGGCAGCATCTACGCGCTGGCAGCGCTGGGTTTTACGCTGCTGTGGCAAGCGGCAGGCACGATCAACTTCGCGCAGGGCGAGTTTGTCATGCTGCCAGCCTTTGCCATGCTGGGTTTTATGTCGTTGGGCGCGCCACTGCTGGTAAGCCTGGGCCTGACGATGGTGGTGGCGGTAGTGGTGCTAGGCTGGGCATTCAAACGCAGCGTGGTAGACCCGCTGTTCAAGTTTGGCATGATGCCCATCGTGGTGGCCACCATTGGCCTGTCGATTGCGGTGCGCAACAGCCTGCGCGCAGGCTACAGCGCCGAGGCGCATGCATTTCCGTCCTTGTTTGGCGATGCGCTGTTTAACATTGCCGGGGTTACCGTCACCATGGGAGACATTGGCACGCTGGCCAGCGCACTGGTGATTGTGTTTGCAGTGCAAGCCTTCGTTGCCAAAACCATCACGGGCCGCGCTATGCAAGCCGTAGCGCAAAACACCGAGAGCGCGGCTGTGCTGGGCATTAACGTGCCGCTGATGATCTTGTACACCTTTGCTATCAACGCTGTGCTGGCCTGCATGGCGGCCCTGCTGGTAACGCCCACCTATTTGGCCAAGTTTGACATGGGCGAATCGCTGGGTACCAAGGCATTTTTTGCCGCCATCATTGGCGGGTTTAACAACTCGCGTGGTGCGCTGCTGGGCGGTTTGGTAGTGGGCGTAAGCGAGAACCTGGCGGCTGCCTACATTTCACCGTCGTACAAAGACGCTGTCGCATTGGTTATTTTCATGGTGGTCATCTTATTCAAGCCGCAAGGCCTGCTTGGCAAAAAAGAGGAGCGCAAAGTATGAACGCTTCTAAAAAATTCACTCTGCTTTTTATAGCTACCTGTGCGCTATTGTTGGTAGTTTCACCACTATTTCTTAAAAATTACGGGGTGTACCTGTTCACCTACTGGCTCATTTTTGTCATCGCCACCATGGGCCTGAATTTAACGGTAGGCTATGCAGGCCAAAAGTCGCTGGGCCATGCGGCTTTTTTTGGCATAGGTGCCTACACCGTGGCTATTTTGCTCAAGGCGGGTTTCAGCTGGTGGCTGGGCATGCCGGTGGCCGTGGCGCTGTGCTTTTTTACGGGCTTGGTGGTGGGTTTTCCCGCGCTGCGGGTGCAAACCATTTACTTGGCTTTTGCCACGCTAGGTTTTAACACCGCCATGTATTTGGTCATGCGCAACGAGGAATGGCTAACCGGCGGCACGTTTGGAATCAATGGTATTGCCCGTCCTGAGGTGTTTGGCCTGTCGCTCAAAGGCGGCTTGGCCTACTACTACTTTGTGCTGGCCTGCGCTGCGCTGATGATGGGACTGCTGTGGGGGCTATTGCGCTCACCCTGGGGCAAGGCTTTTACTGCGCTGCGCGACAACCCTATTCGCGCCGAAAGTTTAGGTATTGACACCCGCAGCTACACGCTGATGAGCTTTGCCATTGGCGCAACGTATGCGGGCGCGGCGGGTGTGCTGTTTGCGTCCTTGGTAGACTTTATCGAGCCCGCGCCTTTTGCAGTGGGCGCGTCTATCATGATGTACCTGATGGTGGTGGTGGGCGGCTCAGGTTACTTTTGGGGGCCGCTGGTGGGTGCGGCTATGGGCGTCGTGGTGCCCGACTGGATTCGGGATGCCGCGCCTGCGTTGTCTAACTGGTACTTGCCTTTGTTTGGCGCTGTGGTGGTGCTGATGATGATCTGGTTGCCCGATGGGCTGCTAAGCTTGCCCGACCGTTTGAAAGAAAAACGCGCCTCGCGCAAAGCCAGCCAAGACCGCGCTGTGCGTGCTGCCCAAACAGATGCGGCCCAAACAGTTGCAGAGCAAAAGAGCGCTGCGCTATGAGCCTGTTAAAAGTAACCCATCTGAAAAAAGCCTACGGGGCCATTCAGGCCGTAGGCGGCGTGAGTTTTGAAGTGCAACCCGGCGAGATTTTTGGGGTCATCGGCCCCAATGGGTCGGGCAAGACAACTCTGTTTAACGCCATGCTTGGGCAAATCACCCCCGATGAAGGCAAGATTGAATTGAACGGCCAAGACGTTACCAAGCTGGGCCCGCTGGCGCTAAGCCGCCGCGGTGTGGGCCGCACTTTTCAAACGCTGCAGGTGTTTGGCAAGATGACGGTGCGCGACAACCTGATTGTGGCAGCCCAAGAGCACAAAGGCACGATGCTTAGCCGCATGTTTGCCACCAGCGATTCTGGTTTGGGTAACAAGGCCGACGCGCTGATGAAGCAATTTCGTATTGAGCATGTAGCCGACCTCAAAGCAGGCACGCTAAGCTACGGCCAGCAAAAATTGGTGGACATTGCCATGGCCTTTATGAGCGAGCCCGACCTGGTGCTGCTAGACGAGCCCTGCGCGGGTGTGAACCCTTCCCTTGTGGGCGGCATATCGACGCTGCTTAAAGACCTGAACCAAAAGCCCAGACTGGACAAGAAAAGCAGCTTTGTAGTGATCGAACACAACATGGACTTTGTGATGGACGTGTGCCACCGCATTATGGTGATGGTTGAGGGCAAAGTGCTGGCCATTGGCACACCTGCTGAGATTCGCGGCAACAAGCAAGTGCTAGACGCTTATTTAGGAGCCTAAGCCATGGGCAGCGCAGACACTAACGGCACCTGTATTGAATTTCAAGACGTGGTGGCAGGCTACAAAGACTTCATGATTTTGAACAACCTGAACCTCAAAATCAAACAGGGCGCCATCACGCTGCTGATTGGCCCTAACGGTGCCGGTAAGTCTACGGTGCTTAAAACCCTGTTTGGTTTGCTCAAGCCCCGCCAGGGTAAAGTGCTGTTTGAAGGGCAGGACATTGCCGGTGCCACGCAAAAAGACCTGCTGGCCAAAGGTATTGCTTTTGTGCCCCAAGGCCGCAATTTATTTGGCCAACTGACGGTTTGGCAAAACCTGGAGTTGGGCGGTATTACCCTGGGCACCCCAACAACCCATGCGCGCATACCCGAGGTGCTGGCGCTGTTCCCGCGCGTCAAAGAGCGCCTGCACTCGCAAGCCAGCGCGCTGTCGGGCGGCGAGCAAAAGCAGCTAGAAATTGGCCGTGCCCTGCTGCTGCGCCCCAAAGTGTTGCTGATAGACGAGCCCTCCATTGGCCTGTCACCCATCGTAGTGCAAGATGTCTTTAAGCTGCTGCGCAAACTGGTAGAGCAGGGCACCACAGTGCTGATGGTGGAGCAAAATGTGAAAAGCGCCTTGAAAGTAGCGGATGACGCAGTAGCCCTAGAGTCTGGCCGCTGTGTGCTGCACAAACCCGCGTCAGAGTTGCTGGCCGACCCGCATATCGAACGCTTGTTTTTGGGTGGGCATGGGGCTGCTTCGGTCTTGTAAGTTAACGAAAGCAAAAAAATGCAATGGGCTATTGTGGGTGCCGGTGCCTTGGGCAGCGCTTTGGGTGGTGTGTTGGTAGAGGCGGGGCATGGGGTGCTGCTGGTTACGCGCAACCGTGCCCATGTGGATGCCATTAACCAGCGCGGTTTGACGCTGCGCACCGATGGCGTAGACCGCACGGTGGCTGCGCGCGCTGTGGCAGATTGCGCGGGGCAGCCCAGCGTGGACTGCGCTATTGTGCTGGTGAAGTCGGCGCAAACCCACGCGGCCCTGGCCGCTGCCATGCCGCTGGTAGGCCCAGATACCGTGGTGCTGTCGCTGCAAAACGGCTTAGGCCATGAAGATGTTTTGGGCCAGCTGGTGGGTGCAGAGCGCGTGCTACTAGGTAAAACCTATTGCGGTGGGCAAATAATTGCGCCAGGCCATGTGGTTTGTGCTGTGCGCGGCAAAGACACGCACATCGGCGAGCTGGATGGGTCGCTTAGCCCACGCGCGCTGCGCATTGCCGATGCGTTTAACGCAGCTGGGCTGCGCACTGCAGTCAGCCGCAACATCATGGGCACCGTGTGGGACAAATTGTTTATCAACGTAGCCACCGGGGCGCTTAGCGGCATTACGCGGCTGGCCTATGGCGACTTGTACCAAATGCCGCAGCTAGAAAGCGTGGCAGTAGCGGCCGTGACCGAGGCTATGCGGGTGGCCCAAGCCTGCGGCGTGCAAGGCACCATGACCGACCCTCTACAGGCTTGGCGCACGGCAGGGGCAGGGTTGCCGCATGACTTTAAGGCCTCGGTATTGCAAACTTTGGAACGCGGCGTGCGCACCGAGGTCGACTACATCAACGGTGCCGTAGTGCGGCTAGGCCAGCAGCACGGCATTTCGACCCCGGTTAACGCAACGCTGCTGGCCTGTATCCAAGGCCTGGAAAAGAACTTGCCTGCATGACGCACGCTATCATGCAGTCTGTGGCTGCTGGCCAAATAGTTAACACCTCAACCCTAGGGACACCCCATGAACATCGTTATGCTCCACGGCATTAACCACAACCTGTTTGGCAAGCGCGACCCTGCGCAATACGGCACCGTCACCCTGGACGAAATCAACGCCAGCTTGGCCCAACTGGGCCAAGAGCTGGGCGCAGAGATAGCGCATTTCCAGACCAATGACGAAGGTGCTTTTGTCAACCGCATTCACCAAGCCTTTACCGACAAAGCCGATGCCGTGCTGGTTAACGCAGGGGCTTGGACGCACTACAGCTACGGCATCCGCGATGCGTTGGCCATTTTGACCTGCCCGGTTGTGGAGCTGCACATGAGCAACATCCATGCGCGCGAAGAATTTCGCCACAAGTCGGTGTTTGCCGGCATTGTGAAAGGCCAAATTTGCGGTTTTGGTGCAGACAGCTACTTGCTGGCGCTGCGTGCAGCCGTCGGCTGCGTGCAAGCTGCTAAAAAATAAATTTCCATGCAGATCAACGGTACTACTGAACTCATCGCCCATATTGGCCACCCCACGCACACGTTCAAGTCGCCGATGATTTACAACCCGTATTTTGCCCAAGCGGGCATTAACGCGGTGGTGGTGCCCATGGGCTGCAAAGAAGGCGACTACCCGGCGTTTTTGCGCGCGGTGTTCAGCATGACCAATATTCGCGGTGCGCTCATTACCATGCCGCACAAAGTCACCACGGTAGGCCTGCTAGACGAAGTGACACCCACGGTGCTGGTAGCAGGTGCGTGCAATGCCGTTAAGCGCATGGCTGACGGCCGCTTGCTGGGCGACATGTTTGATGGCGCAGGCTTTGTGCGCGGCGTACAGCGCAAAGGCTTGCAGCTGATGGGTGCCAAGGTGTTGGTGGTGGGCTGCGGCGGCGTGGGTTGTGCCATAGCCGCTTCGCTAGCGGGGCAGGGCGTGGGCGAACTTAGTGTGTTTGATTTAAATGCGGCATCGGCTGTGCAACTGGGCGTGCGCCTTAAGCAGCACTACCCTGCGATCAATGTGCGCACTGGCACAAACGACCCTGCAGGCTTTGATTTGGTGGTTAACGCCACCCCCTTGGGCATGAACGATGGCGACCCGCTGCCCGTAGATGTGTCGCGCCTGGACGCGCAAACCTTTGTTGGCGAAGTGGTGATGCGGCACGAGACCACGGCTTTTTTGCGAGCCGCTCAGTTGCGCGGTTGCCGCACACAGGTAGGCGCAGACATGCTGTTCGAGCAGATTCCCGCCTACTTGGAGTTTTTTGGTTTTGCTGGTACTACGGCAGAAAATTTGCGTTCGGTTGCCCAGCTAAGCTACTAATTTGTGCCAATTGCCTGGCGACCCGTACACACCAAGCGCCACGGCGTACACTGGTTTTGAGCCAGATTCCCAGACACAAAATCCAGCCCCGAAGCCCGTAAAATAGAGGGCTATGACCAGTTCTACCCCCCAATTCTCTGTCGCCGACATCCGCAAGTCTTTCCTTGACTTTTACGCCACCAAAAACCACACCGTGGTTGAGTCTAGCGGTTTGGTGCCCGGCAACGACCCTACGCTGATGTTCACCAACTCGGGCATGGTGCAGTTTAAAGACGTGTTTTTGGGGGCCGACAAGCGCTCGTATGTGCGCGCGGCCAGTGTGCAGGCGTGCTTGCGGGCGGGCGGCAAACACAACGACCTGGAAAACGTGGGCTACACCGCGCGCCACCATACGTTTTTTGAAATGCTGGGCAACTGGAGTTTTGGCGATTACTTCAAACGCGACAGCTTGAAATGGGGCTGGGAGTTGCTAACCCAGGTCTACAAACTGCCCGCTGATAAACTGTGGGCTACGGTGTACATCGATGACGACGAGGCTTACGATATTTGGACTAAAGAGATCGGCGTGCCGCCCGAGCGCATGGTGCGCATTGGCGACAAGAAAGGCAAAAAGTACGCGTCCGATAACTTTTGGATGATGGCCGACACCGGCCCCTGCGGCCCGTGCAGCGAGATTTTTTATGACCATGGCGACCATATTGAAGGCGGGCCACCCGGCAGCCCCGGTGAAGACGGCGACCGTTTCATTGAGATTTGGAACCACGTGTTCATGCAGTTTGACATGCAGCCTGACGGCTCGCTGGTCAAGCTGCCCGCGCCCTGCGTAGACACGGGTATGGGGCTAGAGCGTCTGGCCGCCATCTTGCAACACGTGCACAGCAACTACGAGATTGATATTTTTGACCAGCTGATCAAGGCCGCTGGCCGCGAAACCGGCGTGACCGACCTGAACAACAAAAGCCTGCGCGTGATTGCCGACCATATCCGCGCCACCGCTTTCTTGGTGAGCGACGGGGTGAACCCGTCTAACGAAGGCCGCGGCTACGTGCAACGCCGCATCATCCGCCGCGCCATTCGCCACGGCTACAAGCTGGGCAAAAAGACCCCGTTTTTTCACAAGCTGGTGCCCGACTTGGTGCGCCTGATGGGCGATGCCTACCCGCGCCTTAAGAACGACGCTGCCCGGGTGATGGATGTTTTAAAAGTGGAAGAAGAACGGTTTTACGAGACCCTGGCCACGGGCATGGAGATTTTGGACTCTGCACTGGGCTACGACGCTGCAAACGGCAAGGCCAAGATCGCTACCTTACCGGGTGATGTGGCCTTCAAGCTGCATGACACCTACGGCTTTCCGCTCGATTTGAGCGCCGATGTGTGCCGTGAACGCGACCTGGCTGTGGACGAAGCTGGCTTTAACGTGGCGATGGAAAAGCAAAAGAGCCAAGCCCGTGCGGCTGGAAATTTCAAGATGGACCGCGCGCTGGAATACGCTGGCAAAGCCAATACATTCACTGGCTACACCACGCTGCAAGGCGCTACTAAAATCGCAGCGCTGTATGCAAACGGCGTGGCAGTAAAGCAGCTAGTCCAGGGTCAAGATGGTGTGGTGGTGCTGGACACCACGCCGTTTTACGCCGAGAGCGGTGGCCAGGTGGGCGACGAGGGCGTGCTTACCAACGGCGCAAGCAGTTTTGCTGTGTTGGACACGCTAAAAATCAAGGCCGATGTATTTGGCCACCACGGCGCAGTAGTGCAGGGCACTTTGAGCGTGGGCGACAGCATCGACGCGCAGGTGAACACCGAGGTGCGCGCGCACAGCATGCGCAATCACAGCGCCACCCACCTGATGCACAAGGCCCTGCGCGAGGTGCTGGGCACGCATGTGCAGCAAAAAGGCTCTCTGGTGAATGCCGAGCGCACGCGCTTTGACTTTGCCCACAACGCACCGGTGACGGACGCGCAGATCAAAGCCATTGAGTTGCAGGTGAACGCCGAGATTTTGCACAACGCGGCTACCAGCGCACAGGTGATGGAGATTGAAGCGGCCAAGAAATCAGGCGCCATGATGCTGTTTGGCGAAAAGTATGGTGAGACGGTTCGCGTTCTAACGATTGGCTCCAGTAAAGAACTCTGCGGTGGCGTTCATGTAGGCCGTACCGGCGATATTGGCGTGTTCAAAATCATCAGCGAAACGGGTGTGGCATCAGGCGTGCGTCGGGTTGAAGCAGTCACGGGTTTGAAGGCACTCGCGCTATTTCAAGACAACACACATATGCTCAACTATGCAGCTGAGTATCTTCATGCGCGGCCAGACCACGACATCATCGCCCGCATCATGGCGGAAGGTGAACGTATTAAAGTGCTTGAAAAAGAAGTCGCTGCGCTCAAAGGCAAACTCGCCTCCAGCCAAGGCGATGAGCTGATGCTGCAGGCGGTTGATGTCAAAGGCATCAAAGTGCTGGCCGTCAAGCTGGATGGGGCAGATGCAAAAACGCTCCGCGAAACGATGGACAAGCTCAAAGACAAGCTCAAAACCGCCGTGATCGTGTTGGCTACGGTCGATGGCGACAAGGTGCAAATCGCAGCAGGCGTGACGCCAGACAGCGTCGGCAAAGTCAAAGCCGGGGAGCTGGTCAATTTTGTAGCCCAGCAGGTCGGGGGCAAAGGCGGTGGCAAGGCCGACATGGCGATGGCGGGCGGCACTGATGCGTCAAAACTGTCAGAGGCTCTGGCTTCGGTTCACGGATGGGTGACTGAGCGGGTTTAGTCAGTATTTGCAATAGTCTTGCCCACTGATGCAGAATGAGCAACTAAATAGTACCTGAGAGCAGCATGAACAGAATCACTTTGGAGCTTGGCAAGCGTGGCGGTCGCCCGTGCATCCGAGGTTTGCGTATCTCGGTGTATGACGTGCTTTCGATGATGTCGAGCGGTATGACGAATGAAGAAATTCTGCAAGACTTTCCAGAGTTAGAAGCCGCTGACATTCTGGCCGTTCTGGCTTTTGCGGCAGACCGCGAACACAAGGTTTCTTCGTTAGCGGTGTAATGAAATTACTGCTCAACGAGAATTTATCTCGACGGCTTGTTCCGTTCTTATTGCATGTCTATCCGGGGAGCTTTCATGTCTGCCTGATTGGGCTGGAATCTGCAAGCGACGCGGAAGTCTGGAACACGGCAAAAAGGTTGGAATTTGTGATCGTGACGCGCGACGCCGATTTTGAAGAGTTATCTCTGGTTTGAGGACAGCCGCCAAAAGTGATCTGGCTTAAAACTAGCAACCCCTCGAGCGCGGCAACGCTAAATGTTCTCTTGAACAATCACTTAAAAATTAACGAGGCTTTGTACGATACGAAGCAAGCCTGCGTTGAAATTTACAACGAATAAGTAGGCTGGTTAAACGCTATTAATTCAGGAGCAGCTTACGCCTGTATTGATTGGGCTATAGGCCTAAATGGGCCTAAAAAGCATCTAAAAATGCCTAAAACTGTGCTCAAAAGTGCTTTTTACGCCGCCGTGTTGGGCGTGTGCTTGCCAAGCGCAGCGCAGCAAACCGCAAGCTTCAACAGCTTGGACGGCACGCTGCTGACGGCGCTGGTTTTTCATCCTGGCGCATCATTTATCCGCCGGGCCAACCTGGCTAACCAGCCCAACCAAGCTAACCAAGCCAATCAGTTCAGCCGGGGCACCGTCATCGCTCTGCATGGCTGCGGCGGCTTGTATGCCGCAACGGGCGCGCGCAAAGGCCAGCTCAATGCGCGCCATCAGGCCATGGCCGATTTGTTGGTGGCTGAAGGCTACAGCGCGGTTTTTCCAGACAGCTTCAGCCCGCGTGGTGAGACCGAGCTGTGTACCCAAAAAATCGGCAGCCGCAAAATTGACCAAACCCAGCGCCGTGACGATGTGCTGGGCACGCTGGCTTGGGTCGCCGCCCAGCCATGGGCGCAGCCCAACCGCATCGCACTGCTAGGCTGGTCGCATGGCGGCAGCGCGGTGCTGGCAGCTACGGATGCCAGCCGCAGCGATGTACGAGGCCAAGCCGTCAAACC
>JAYWGO010000081.1:0-6322 GCA_043778205.1 Polaromonas sp.
TTCGATGTTCAAATCGAGACCAGACTGAAATGCGATATTTGGCAAGTAAATCATTGACTTACGGTGTTCTGATGGGGAAACGTTGGGACACTACTGAAAAAATACAAAAAATACAAAAAAACGAAAAATTTAATTCAAATTAAAAAATCAAAACAGAAGCGAAATCTCACCCCAATCGTTTTATAACTTCATTTTCTGTCTTCATATTTTTTTCTTAATTTTGGTATTTTTTGGTATTTCTTTTTTGCGCCCTTTGCGAAATCTTCGCGCCCTCTGCGTTCAAAAAAGTCCCCGTATTAAACCTCGCCTGTTTACAACGCATTCAAGCAGCGCAAACAGGCGAGCAAAAAGAGCTATTTAAAAGAAGCCTTAGGCTGCGTATCGTCCACTTTCACCGTGTACTTGCCTGCCAAGATGGCTTCTTGTTTGGCCGCTACCTTGGCCTTGATATCGGCAGGCACTTTGCTGTCAAAGGTGCCCAGGGGTGCCAGCTCGGAGCCTTTGTGTTTCATCATGCTGAACCGGCCGTAGTCCTCGGGTTTGAAGGCACCTTCTTTCACCAGCTTAAGGGCGCGGTCAATAGACGGCTCCATGTTCCACAGCGCAGAAGTTACCACGGTGTCGGGGTATTTGTCTTGCGTGTTGATGACGTTGCCAATGGCCAGTTTGCCTTTTTCTTTGGCCGCGTCGCTTACGCCAAATCTTTCGGCGTACATCACATCGGCCCCTTTGTCGATCATGGCAAAGGCGGCTTCTTTGGCTTTGGGTGGGTCAAACCAACTGTTGATGAAACTCACGCTAAATTCCACCTTGGGGTTGGTCTCTTTGGCCCCCATCATGAAGGCGTGCATCAAGCGGTTTACTTCGGGAATAGGAAAGCCGCCCACCATGCCAATTTTGTTGCTCTTGGTCATGCCGCCCGCCACCATGCCGCTTAAGTACGCAGGCTCTTGGATAAAGTTGTCAAATACGCTGAAGTTAGGGGCCTGCGGCTTGCCCGAGCTGCCCATCAAAAACGACACTTTGGGGAAGTCTTTGGCCACTTTGCGCGCGGCAGCCTCTACGGCAAAAGCTTCCCCCACAATGAAGGTGTTGCCGCCCTGGGCGTATTCGCGCATCACGCGCTCGTAGTCGGCGTTGGTTACGTTTTCGCTGGCTTTGTATTCAATATCACCACGCGCCTCAGCGGCTTTGAGCGCTTTGTGAATCCGGCTTACCCACTGCTGCTCGAACGGCACGGTGTAGATAGCTGCGACCTTTGTTTTGCTTTGCGCAAAGGCCGCTCCTGGCCCCGCCACTGCCAGAGCAGCCGCCAGGGCTGCTGACAGTTTAACGAGGCAACGGCGATTCAAATATGACATGACAAACTCCTTAAGAAAAGTTAACAACAACTACAACTACAACTGAAAATTTAATATCACTATTGTTTTAATAGCTGCTTGTGCAGCATTTCCTTGGGCGATAGGCCTATTGGGTGCCAAAAATACGGTCTCCTGCATCGCCCAGCCCAGGCAAAATATAGCCATGGTCGTTCAGCTGGCGGTCAATAGCTGCGGCGTAAATGGCCACATCGGGGTGGGCTTTTTGCATGGCATCTACGCCTTCAGGGCAGCCTACCAGGCAGACAAATTTGATTGACTTGGGGTTAAGTTCTTTCAGCCGCGTGACGGCTGCAATGGCCGAGTTGCCGGTGGCCAGCATGGGGTCTACCACCACAATGTCGCGCTGGCCCATGTCTTTGGGCATTTTGAAGTAATACTCCACCGGGCTGAGCGTAGCGGGGTCGCGGTACAGGCCAATATGCCCTACGCGGGCACCGGGCACCACCGACAGCATGCCTTCTAAGATGCCATTTCCGGCCCGCAAAATGCTCACAAACACCAGCTTTTTACCGTCAATGGCTTTGCCGGTCATTTTCTCCATCGGGGTTTCGATTTCTACATCTTGCATTGCCATGTCAGCGGTTACTTCGTAGGCCAGCAGCATGGAGATTTCATTGAGCAGGCGGCGAAAGGTGTTGGTCGAAGCCTCTTTTTTGCGCATCAAAGTCAGCTTGTGCTGCACCAAAGGGTGGTTGACAACGAAGACGTTGCCTTTGTAGTTAGAGTTCATGGTGGTGGTTGAATTAATTAAAAAAATGAAAGCGGGTTGGCTGTGTTCATTATGTCCAGAACCCCGGTGAAGGGGTGCAGGGCTTTCATCAGTTGAATTATTCTACGTGCTGTGGGGTGTGGCTGTACAGGGGTGTAAGCAAGGGGTATGCCAGCGGGGCGCGCACCCTACTTGGGTCGGGGTTCGCTATTTAAATAGTAGCTACTTGTGCAGCATTTCCTTGGTCGAGAGGGCTAAAATGACCTGAAAAATGCTGCCCTAAAAGCGATAAGATCAGCAGCATACAGCTCACAATACAGCCCATAACACAGCCCCACGAGAACCCGCCCATGCCCAGCAAAACCGACATCAGCAACTTTTTGGCACAAGAATTCCCGCAGAACAAATGCACCGTGGAAGCGGTGGGCCAGCAGGGCGCAACCATCCGGCATGCGATTGGCACCAGCGAGCTGCGCCCTGGCGGCACGGTGTCGGGCCCGGTGATGATGACAGTGGCCGATGTGGCGCTGTACGTGGCTATTTTGGGCGAAATTGGCATTGTGCCGCTGGCGGTTACCACCAGCTTGAACATCAATTTTTTGCGCAAACCCCGGGCCGATTGCGCTATCGTGGGTGTGTGCAAGCTGATGAAAATTGGCAAAACACTGGTCATTGGCGAGGTAACCCTCACCAGCGAAGGCCACCCAGACCCGGTAGCCCATGTGGTGGGCACCTACGCGGTACCGCCGGTACGGTCTGGCGCTGCTAGCTAAGCCCGCTGCAATGTGAGCCGTTGCAATGTGGGCCGCTGCGTTTTAAGCCGACGCAAAAGTTACCACGTGGTCCACCTCGGGCCGTATACCGATCCACTCGCCCAGCGTGTGGTTGTGGTGGCTGGGCACATGGGCCATCACGGTTTGGCCGGTTTTAAGCTGCAGGGTGTACAAAAACTCGTTGCCTCTGAAAGCTTTGCGCACGATCTGCGCTTGCACTGGGGAGGCATCGTCGTGGACGATGTCATCGGCGCGCAGCAGCACATCGCATTGGCCTTCGGGCAGCCTGGCCAGCTCGGCCAGGCTAATGTCGTGCAGCTCGCCCAAGGGGGTGACTACATGCTTGTGCACCGCGCCGTTTTCTTCGTGCAGCTCTACCGTGGCCTTGGTAAACACGCCGTGGCCTATAAAGTCTGCTACAAAGCGTGTAGCGGGGCGGTGGTACAGGGTGTACGCGTCAGCCCACTGGTGCAGCGCGCCTTGGTGCATCACGCCAATCACATCGCCAATGGCAAAGGCCTCTAGCTGGTCGTGGGTTACAAACAATGCGGTTGCGCCTGCGGCTTTAAGAATGCCGCGCACTTCATGCGCCAAGCGCTCGCGCAGGTCTACGTCCAGGTTAGAAAACGGCTCGTCCAGCAACAGCAGCTGCGGCCTGGGGGCCAGCGCACGGGCCAGTGCCACGCGCTGCTGTTGGCCGCCAGACAGCTCGTGCGGGTAGCGGCGGCGCGTGTCCAGCAGGCCTACCAGTGCCAGCACCTCGGCTACGCGCGCTTGCCGCTCCTGCTTGTGCCAGTGGTGAATACCAAAACCTATGTTTTGGCCTACGTCCAGGTGCGGGAATAGGGCGTAGTCTTGAAACACCATGCCCACCCGCCGCTGCTCAGGTGCCAGCGACTGCTGGGCCGTGCTGACCACACTGCCGCCTAAACTGATCTGGCCAGCGCTAACGGGCTCTAGCCCCGCCACTGCACGCAGCAGGGTGGTTTTGCCGCAGCCTGACGGGCCTATCAGCACGCCAATCTGCCCCGCTTCTAGGCCAAACGACACGTCCGCCACCGCACTTTGTGTGCGGCCCGCGTACTGCACCGACAAATGGCTGAGATTTAAAAACATAAGGGCATTCTAGATGATTACAATTCTCATTTAGATTGTCAGGCTTGTGGGTTGCGCCTTTTGAAGGGGCGACTTACCGATGGGCTCTTTTAAAACCCTGTGGACAGAATTCAGGAGACAGGACGCGAAGGATGCGAAGGTTTCGCTAGGGCGCTAAAGAAGACAAAACGCCCCTTTTTAAAGCAATTTTTATACGAGACCTTAGCGCGCGTGCCTACTCCACGACTTATTTTTACTTTGAAACGCTTAGCCCAACTTCCACTTTTGCTGACTGCCACGCTGATTGTGCTGCCGGTGCTGGCGGTGCTGGCTTCGGTGCTGCAGGTTAATGGGCAGAGCAGCCAAATTTTGCTGGAGATGGCTGGCACGGTGCTGCCGCAGTACGCGCTGACTTCCGTGGTGCTGTGCTTGCTGGTGGCGCTGGGTGTGGGCTTGCTGGGCACGGCCACGGCTTGCGCCGTAACGCTGTTTGACTTTCCCGGGCGGCGCTTTTTTGAATGGGCGCTGCTGCTGCCGCTGGCCATGCCCGCCTACGTGGTGGCCTACGCCTACACCGACTTTTTGCAGTACGCAGGCCCCGCGCAAACCGCTTTGCGCAGCGCGCTAGGCTTGCAAGGCCGCGTGCTGCCCGAGGTGCGCAGCCTGGGCGGCGCAGTGCTGGTGTTTGTGGTGACCCTGTACCCTTATGTGTACCTGCTGGCCCGCGCCGCACTGGCCGAGCGCGCCACGCATTTGATGGAAGCCGCCCGCCTGCTGGGCGCACCGCTTAAGCGCCGCATTACCCGCATTGCATTGCCGCTGGCCCGCCCCGCTATCGCTGCTGGCATTGCCCTGGCGCTGATGGAAACACTGGCCGACTACGGGGTGTCCAGCTACTTTGGCATTCAAACTTTTACGGCCGGTATTTACAAAGCCTGGCTGTCGATGGACAACCGCATAGCCGCTGCGCAACTGGCAGTGTGCTTGCTGGCCATAGTGGCGGTGCTCCTTAAAATAGAGCGCCATGCACAAAAGCGCATGCGCTTTGCCAGCGGCAAAGCGGCCCGCGCAGGCAGCGCAGACGCGCGGCCCGCGCCATTGCGTGGCCGGCGCTTGGTGGTGGTGTGCTGTGTGTGCGGCTTGCCGGTGCTGCTGGGCTTTGTGCTGCCTGTGCTGTTTATGCTGCGGCCCCTAGCGCAGGGCTGGAGCAGTCTGGACGCACCGCTGCCCTGGGCTGCCTTTGGCGCATGGGCGTTTAACAGCGTCAAGCTGGCCAGCATGGCCGCGCTGCTGGCTGTGGGCTTGGCACTGTGCATGGCCTTTGTGGCGCGCCGCACGCCCAACGCGTTTACTTTGGGTGTAGTCAACATCGCCAGCATGGGCTACGCCGTGCCAGGCGCAGTGATCGTGGTGGGCCTGCTGATTCCCGTGGGCGCGCTGCAGGCGGCCCAGCCCAGCTGGGGTGTGGGCTACTGGGTAACAGCCACCGTGCTGGGCGTGGTGTGGGCCTACTTGGTGCGCTTTAGCGCCGTGGCGCTGCAAAGTATCCAAAGCGGCTACACCCGCGTGCCGCACAGCCTAGACGACAGCGCCCGCATGCTGGGGGCCAGTGGCTTTGCGCTGCTGCGCCGGGTGCATTGGCCGCTCTTGCGCCGCTCTACCTTGGTGGCCACGCTGCTGGTGTTTGTAGACGTGATGAAAGAGCTGCCAGCCACCTTGGTGCTGCGCCCGTTTAACCACGACACCCTGGCCGTGATGGCCTACCAGCTGGCCCGAGATGAGCGGCTGGGCGAAGCAGCGTTGCCGTGTTTGGCACTGGTAGCAGTGGGGTTGGTACCGGTGATGCTGCTAAGCCGCAGTATGCGGCAGAAAGCTTAAATTTTTAGCGTTTTAGGGTTGTGGCCCAAGGAAATGCTGCACGGGTAGCTATTTATTTTGTAGTGGCTTGGTTTGTTTCTGCTTGGGTTTTTGAACAGCCCGTGGCAATGCTTTTGTGGGTCTATTCAGCTTGGTCGGGCGACGGGACATGTTATTTGCAAACTTCCGCGAATCACGCGCAGGCCACCTGAGTATTTGCCCGTTTGGTAGTACTACGCGCCTTCGCTCCAGTTTGCAAATAACACGCTCCCATCGCTTCTCCTTGGCAAATTTGGTAGTTGAAGGCACGTGGGGCGGTTGTATGTGACGGTAACCGGCAGTGCGCTACCTAAAGTCCGGGAACACGCAGGTCTACGTGTGTAGTGGCAACCGAAATCTTGACCCTCTCGCATTAAATGTCCCCCAAACCAAACCGGCAAAGCGCTGATTGAGTGTGGCCTTGATGAAAATCTGGAAAAAGGCGCGTCGTACTACCAAACGGGCAA
>JAYWGO010000082.1:0-6215 GCA_043778205.1 Polaromonas sp.
GCGCAAAGAAAGCTGGACGCTACCCGAGACGCTACCTTTCGGTGAAGCAACTTTAAAGCCACTGCGCGGTGGCGAAGCGCTGGCGTGGCGCATGGTGAGTTGATGCGCTGTGCTAAAAAGTTTTGGGGTAAAACCTTTACGGAGGTTCATTTTTATATGCCAAATAGGTGTTCCAGACCGCAGAACCTGCTCAAGCAGCTATTGAATTGATAGTATTTGATAATCCATTAGTTGACCAACTGAGCCGCTTGGATTGGTCGGCCCCGTGGTGGCAGCCTTGGCGCGTAGCAGGGCAGCGGGTGGCGCAGCGCGTGATAGCAGGTGCATGCTTGCACGAGGCGTTAAACGCTGACATCGACTTGCCAACTATTGGGCAAAGCCAGTACGTCGCTCCCATCGCACACAGTAGTTTGCGATTTGCACCGCAAACTAGTTTGCCCCCTCATACCGCCTACGAAGCGTTTATTTACAGCAGCGGCACCGTGCCTACGCGCGACAATCTGCACGATTTTTTCAATGGTCTGGCTTGGCTAATGTTCCCGCACACCAAGCGGCGTCTTAACCAACTGCAAGCCGCAGAGATCCGCAGCAGCGGCGTGCAAACCACGCGCGGCCCACTGCGCGATGCGTTGACCTTGTTTGACGAGAATGCCGCGCTGTGGCCTGTGCACGCAGACGCACCCACCGATGTGCTAGACGCCTTGCGCGCCAAGCAGTGGCACCGCGCCTGCATCGACCTGCGTGCACACTGGCCGCACAACGCACCGGTACTGTTTGGTCACGCCTTGCTGGAAAAGCTGGCTACACCGTACAAATCGATCACAGCGCACGTATTTATTGCTCAAGCAGCTATCAATTTAGAATCTCTCTATGACTTGGATTTACTTGTTAGCAACCAACTTAGTGCCACCAGCTTAGTGCCCAAGCCCTTTATCCCGCTGCCAGTGCTGGGCGTGCCGGGCTGGTGGGCATGCAATGAAAATACCGCTTTCTATGACGATGCCCAAGTTTTTCGCGCACCGCGATAGTGGGTTGCGATAGTTCGCTTAAATCAGCTGTTAAATTTTTTTTTGCAGGGTCTGGCTACTGTCAAACCCCTAAAAAACCTAAGGGAGTGCTCCGTAACACTTGATTTTTGCGGTTTAGCCCCTACTATTTCACCCATCGGCGCACCTTCGTGGGCTGTTGATCGAAAAATCTCCATGAAACGCATTTTCTTGTTTCTAGCAACTAACTTGGCAGTGATGGTCGTGCTGGGCTTAGTCACCAGCTTGCTGGGCTTAAACCGGTTTATGGGCCCCGGCGGGCTCAATGTCACCACGCTGATGGCCTATTCGTTGGTGATAGGCTTCACCGGCGCTTTTATATCGCTGCTGATATCCAAGCCCATGGCCAAATGGAGCACTGGTGCGCGCGTGATTACGCAGCCGCAAACCCAAGACGAGGCATGGATTGTGGAGACCGTGCGCAAGTTTGCAGAGAAAGCCAAAATTGGCATGCCTGAAGTGGCCATCTACGACGGCGAGCCTAATGCATTTGCCACTGGTGCGTTTAAAAATTCTGCCATGGTGGCCGTGTCTACTGGCCTGCTGCAAAGCATGACCAAAGAAGAAGTCGAAGCGGTGATTGGCCACGAGGTAGCGCACATTGCCAACGGCGACATGGTGACCATGACGTTGATTCAAGGTGTGATGAACACCTTTGTGGTGTTCTTATCGCGCATCGTGGGCTACTTTGTTGACAAAGTTATTTTGAAAAATAATAACGATGGTCCCGGTATTGGTTACTACGTCACCACCATCGCCATGGATATTTTGCTAGGCTTTGTTGCCGCCATGATCGTGGCATGGTTTAGCCGCCAACGCGAATTTAAAGCCGATGCTGGTGCCGCCAGCCTGATGGGCCAGCCCCGCTCCATGCAAGCCGCCTTGGCCCGCCTGGGCGGACTGACCCCCGGCGAGCTGCCCAAGAGCATGGCCGCTATGGGCATTGCGGGCGGCTTAGGTAAATTATTTAGCACCCATCCGCCGATGGAAGAGCGTATTGCGGCACTGCAAAATCTGCAAAAATAAACGCCAAATCATGCAGCAGGTTAAGCAGTAAGTTACGCCAAATTACGCAGCAACAGCACAATTTAAAAAGCCCGCAGACTGCGGGCTTTTTTTGTGCGGCACGTTTCATGCGTTACAGCAAATCATCTACCCGATGTGGTTTGGCCAATACACCCAGCACCAACGCACCGGGGCCTACGTTGACCGACCCCGTCATCGACATACAGGTCAAGTGCACTTGTACAGCCTTGCTCTGGGCGAAAGTTAGTAGGCGCTGATAACTTTCTAGCTTTTCAATCTCTTTGAGCGGCCCGCTGAATGAAAAGCAGATGTGGTGTGACAACAGCAGCTCATTTTTTATCATGCGCAGCCCCATCTCTACGACCGCCTCGCGCGCTTTGATTTTGCCTAGCTTGCGGCCCACTGGCTCGGTTTGGCCCATGTGGCCACGCAGGATAGGCGTGATAGACAAAGCCTTGGCGGCTAGGCCTGCCAGAGGGCTGACAGATTGCTCGCCCTTGAGGGCAGCGCGTTGCAAAATATAAGCAACCTCGCCCGGCGCCATATAAGCGTAAGTCTGCGGGGCAGTTATGCGCTGGCGGCTGATGGCGTCTGCAATACCTGCGCCCTTGTTCAGTAGGTCCAGCAAATCCATCACTTGCACGCCGTAGCCTGCAAAAAATGCTTGGCTGTCTAGGCAGTCGGCTTGCAAAATCTCTAGCTTGCCCGCCCGCGCACGCAGGGCAAACGCGTCACGCCGGGCTTGCGACACAGCGGTTTTGGCGCGCTGGAAGATGGCACTGCGCGACGACGCTACAAACACGCCCAGCAGTTGGTCAAACTGCATCGCCAACTGAGAGTTAAGCGCCGCGATCATGTCCTCTGTGCTCATAGGCTCAGACCGGCCGTGCACTGCCTTGGGCGATGTGAGCGAGGTTTTGTAAAAACGCTGGGTGGCTACCGCGTCACGCTGGTCATAAAACTGCTCATCACCGACAAACACGTGCACGGGCAATACGCGCAACTGAGGATGGGTGAGGGCTTGGGCCGGTATATCGCAAGATGCGTCGGCGACTAAACAAAATGTAGGGTGGGACATGGGCGGCGTGGTGTAAATTTCATTCTTGCGTTTTGCTGTGGCAACGCTATTTTTTAATCCCAAAGGCAATATCATCTGCTAAATTTGTGCAGGCCACAACGTGCTGGGCTTGCAAGTTTGCATAAACATTGCATTTGTCACGCACGCCCGGTTTAGGCTGTGACTAAATACACGCCTAGCTGCGATAATAAGATGGTGAAGCCTACCAGACCGCCGCTGGTACCGTATGGGAAACCTGGTACTGGAGGAAGGTCCGGACTGCACAGGGCAGCGTAGGAGTTAACGACTCTCCAGTGAAAGCCGCAAGGTATAAGCTGAGGATTAGAGCAACAGAGACGAGTCACATGTTGGGCAACCAGCATGTGGGTGAAACGGGCAATCTCTACGCGCAGCAACACCAAATAGGCTAGCTTTGAAGCGGTTCGCTGAGCTAGCGGGTAGGTGGCACCGAGCCGGGTAGGCGACTCCCGGCCCAGATTAATGGCGGTCACACTGGCGCGTTGCAAAACGCGTCAGCGCACAAAATCCGGCTTATCGGCGCGCTTCACACTTTATTCAGAAAATCAGCCTATGGCTACCCAAGCTGTTCGGTCCAGAGTCAAACCTTGCACCCGCTGCCAGCTCGTCAGCAGCACCTTGTACCGCGTGGTGGCTGACGCCTCGGGGGCTTGGTCGCTGGTGTGCCCGGCCTGTCAGGATTTGCTCAAGGCCCAGCCGTTCTACCGCTACGGCGGCACCTGGAAGGCCAACAAGCGGCATTGATCGGGCGCAGCTGGCCCGTTGTTGACCCGCCTTCAACGCCCCCGTAAATGCTTGGGGGCTTCCAGCCGCTTGGCCAGTACAGACAGCGTGAGCGTCAGCACCAGGTACACCGCCGAGATCGCCAGGTACGGCTCCCAGTAGCGGGAATAGGCTCCGGCCACGGTGCGTGCCGCCAGGGCCAGCTCGGCCAGACCGATGGCCGACACCAGCGACGAGTCCTTGATCAGCGTCACACCTTCATTGACCAGCGCGGGCACCATGCGGCGAAACGCCTGCGGCAGCACCACGTAGCGCATGGCCTGGGTGTGCGTCAGGCCCACGCTGTAGGCTGCCTGGCTTTGGCCGTTGTGAATGCTCTGGATGCCAGCGCGAAAAATCTCCGAAATGTAGGCCCCGGCGTTCAGGCTCAGCGCAACGGCCCCTGAGAAGAATGCGCCGTTTTCCTGCCGAAACGTACGCGCCACCTCCCCGCTGAGCAGCAAGCCGGTGTCGGGGTGAATCAGGGCGGGCATCAGGGCGAAGTGAACCAGCAAAATTTGGACAAACAGGGGCGTACCCCGGAAGAATGTGACGTAGGCAGTGGTCACGCCGCGCAGCAGTTTGAGCGCCACGGCGGTGGCTTTGGCGCGTGGTTGCGGTGCATCAGCAGAGCTGCTGATCAAGCCAAAAAAGATGCCCAGCAACAGCCCGACGGTCACCGCCACGGCGGTGAGCTTCAAAGTCATCCACGCGCCACTCACGAACAAGGGCATGTAGCCCACCAAGATGTCCCAGCGTAAATCCATCAGTGGCAACCCGTTAAATCATCAAAAAATAACGCCTGCCGGTCCGCCCTGATCTCCGCAGCAGCGGGTCGGGGTAGCGCGGCAGGCGCAGTGCTTACTTACTTGCTGGCAGGCGTTGCTGGGGCTGATGCCGCAGCAGCAGCGGCGGGGGCTGCACCAAAATACTGTGCGTAGATTTTGTCGTAAGTGCCATTAGTTTTGATGTCTGCAATACCTTTGTCTAGCTTTTCTTTCAGCTCAGTATTGCCTTTTTTCACCGCAATGCCGTACTGCTCGGGCACAAACGATGCGTCGGTCACGGTTTTGAATTTGCCTGCGCCGTTGTTGTTGACGTAGTTGATGACCACGCCGTTGTCGGCCACGACAGCGTCCACGCCGCCGGCTTCAAGTTCTTTCAACGCCAGGGGTGTGGATTCAAAACGCTTGATGTTGGCGTTGGTTTTGCCGACCAGCTTGCTGACGGCCTCGTCACCTGTGGTGCCGGTTTGAACGCCGACTTTGAGCTTTTTCAAGTCATCAAACTTGCTGACTTTGGAGGCTGTGGCCACAGCAATGAGTTGCTGCGCGTCAAAGTAGGGGGTGGAAAAGTCCATGGTCTGCTTGCGCTCATCGGTGATCGTCACGGCAGACACCACCATGTCGCGGTCGCCTTGGGCCAGGTTGTTGAAGATGCCTTCCCAAGGGGTGTTGACAAACTTCACCTCAATGCCGGCTTTGGCCGCAACGGCTTTGACCACGTCGATGTCAAAACCGACGATCTCGCCTTTTTCGTTTTGTGACTCAAACGGCGCGTAGGCGGCGTCGGTGCCGACCACGTACACACGGGGGGCTGGTGCGGGGGCCGAAGCGGCGGGCGCTGGGGTCACGGCGGCGGTGGGGGCTGGGGGTTCAGTCTTGCTGCAGGCAGCCAGAAAAACGCCAGCGCACAGGCTGGCCACGATGCCAGCGGAAGTCTTGAGGAAACGGCGGGTCGCAAAGTTAGGCATGTAAAAACCTTTGTGGGGTGGTGAAAAGTGACTCGGGTGGACTTTGGATTGTCACGGCCAGAGTGTATAGCTGCCATGCAAAAAACACGCCTAAACCCCCAGCCTCACGGGGGTGGCAGTGGCCGACCTGTCATCTGTGCGACCCGTTCGGCGTGTGCCAGCAGGGAGCGCCGGGCCACCGGCCACAGCCGGGCGTCCACGTCGTCGTAAGCCAGCGGCAACCAGTCGTCCAGCGTGCCTTGGGGCATGGTCTGCATCACGGCGGCGATCTTGGCCTCACGCTTGAGGCGGTGCGCTTTGAGCTGCGCAATCGCCTCGCTGGCCGCGCCCAGCACATAGCCGTGCGCGGGCAGGATGAACTCAATGGCGTGCTCGGCGCAAGCGGCACTCAACACGTCCAGCGAGTCAAGGTAGGCCGTCATGGCCCCGTCGGGCGGGTTGATGACGGTGGTGCTGCCGTTGAGGATGTGGTCGCCGCTGAACAGCAAGCCGTCTTCAACCAGCACCAGGCACAGGTGGTTGGCAGCGTGGC
>JAYWGO010000083.1:0-19620 GCA_043778205.1 Polaromonas sp.
GGCGCGCGGTGCAAAAGCTAGCCTAGCGCGCCCTGACTTCGCGCGTGATTTTGGAAGATTTTGCAGCAAGGCCACACTCAAGCGGCGCAAACGTACAAATGCTGAGAAAGCAATCTTAAAAAGACCCAAAGATAACCTAAAAACCAAGTGTTTCAAGCGAAACAGCCCTGTAACCCAAGGAAATACTGCACGAGTAGCTATTAAAATAGTAGTATTTATCGGTCACTCACCATAGCTACTCCATCCAAACTATGCCGCATATTTACACCCATATCGCTACGCTGTCAGACCTTCATACTGCAGCGGCCCTGTTTGATGCCTACCGCCAGTTTTACGCGCAACCAGCCAACTTGGCTCTGGCAACACAGTTTCTTGCAGACAGAATACGGCAGCAAGAGTCAGTGATTATTTTGGCCCAGGACGAGAACCAAATGGCGCTGGGGTTTTGCCAGTTGTACCCCTCTTTTTGTTCGGCAGATGCTGTACGCATCTACACCTTGTACGACCTGTATGTAGCGCCACAAGGCCGCAGGTTGGGCATAGGCAAGCAGCTTTTGTTAGCAGCCTATGCGCATGCACAGCAGCAGGGTATGGCGCGCATGGACTTAACGACGGCCAAGACCAATTTACCTGCACAGGCGCTCTATAGATCGCTTGGCTGGGTACGGGATGACGTTTTTTATGCGTACAGCAAGCAAGTAGCCTTTTCACCGATGTAAACCTGAAAGCGTCAAGGCGCTAGCCGCTCACGTACCCATTGGGCCTCATGCAGGGTGTAGCGCAAACGGTCATGCAAGCGGCTGCGCCGGCCTTGCCAAAACTGCCATTCGTCTGGTACCAGCCGGTAACCGCCCCAATGCGGTGGGCGCGGTGGCTTGTCGCCATAAAGTGCTTCTATACGCTGAGTTTCCAGCTCTAAAACCTCACGGTTGGCAATGACCTCACTCTGCGGGCTGGCCCATGCGCTAATACGGCTGCCCAATGGGCGGCTGTGAAAATACGCATCGCTTTCTTGCGCGCTGACCTTCTCTACACGCCCTTCAACGCGCACCGTGCGCTCCATCTCCACCCAATGAAACTGCAGCGAGGCAAACGGATTGCCCGCCAGCTCATGCCCTTTGCGAGATGCATAGTTGGTGTACCACACAATACCGCGCGCATCAAAACCTTTGATCAGCACGATGCGCGTGGAAGGCCGCAGATTGCTGCCAACCGTGGACAGTGTCATCGCGTTAGGCTCAGGTATTTTGTTGGCAATAGCCTCTTCAAGCCAGCCGTCAAACTGGGCAAATGGGTCATGGGATGCAGTAGCTTCTAGCAGCTCGGCCAGCTCATAGCTTTTGCGAATGTCCGCTATCGGGGTGGTGTGTGGTGTCATAGGCTAAGTGTAGAACGGTGGTGCCAAAAAATGGCGCGAATATTCAATAACCTTTGATCTGAAAAGCATACAGTCACCCGATTATCGTGTTGTGGAGTCAAGCTATGGCTGTAAATTTGAAACTCAATGGTCAAGAAATTAAAGTACCCAACGCACTGCCTAGCGAACCTTTGCTATGGATTCTGCGCGAAGACTTGGGCCTAGTGGGCACTAAATTTGGCTGTGGACAAGCCGCCTGCGGCGCGTGTACGGTGCATATTGATGGAGTGGCGCAACGCGCATGCGTTACGCCATGCGGTTCGGTGGTGGGCAAGTCTGTCACCACCCTTGAAGGGCTGGCCAGCGCCCAAGGTTTTCACCCCGTTCAAACTGCTTGGGCCGAGCTGCAGGTGGCGCAGTGTGGCTACTGCCAAGCGGGCCAAATGATGTCAGCCGCAGCACTGATTGCGCAAAACCCCGAGCCCAGTGACGCTGACATTGATGCTGCAATGCAAGGTAATTTGTGCCGCTGCGGCACCTATGTTCGCATTCGTGCTGCCATTCACCGTGCCGCTCAAATTACACGGGAGGGTAAGGTATGAGTACAAAACAACTGTCCAGGCGTCATTTTTTGGCATCCACAGGGTTATCCGTCAGCTTTTTAGCCGGATGTTCCCTACTTCCAGCCATTCCTAAACGCCCGAATCCCACAGACGAAGATGCTTTGGGCTGGATCAGCCTTACCCCTTCTGGGCAGTGGTTGTTGTATTCGCCGCGTATGGAAATGGGTCAAAACATTTTGACTGCGCTGCGTGAGGTGGCGGCTATCGAGCTAGTTGTCGTGGCCACTGCGATTGAGGTGCGCTTACCCAGCACGGCTAACATCGGCCGAGTCAAAGCCACTGTGGGTAGCGATAGCATGCGGGAGCTGTGTTTACCGCTGGCGCGTGCCTGCCATGCCCTGCGCACAGCTTTGTTGTTGCGCGCACAGAGCAAATTGCCTGGTGTTGATACTGCAGAATTGCGCATTGAAGGCGATGCCGTGGTGGCAAACAATGGCGCACGTGTGAGCCTGCGTGAACTGGCAGCGCCAGCGATGAAGCTTAATGCGGTGGAAGTTGCGCAGGCAGAGTTACGGTTTTTTAATACAAAAACGCCCAGCGCTGACAGCAAAAAACCGTTCGCACAGCTTGACTCAATTTTGCAGGGCCAAGCTTTGTATGCGGCTGATATGCGTTTGCCCGGTATGGTGTACGGCCTGGTGCTGCGTGCACCGTGGGCCGACGGTGCTGCAGCTGCCAGCAAGCTAGAGCATTGGGACGAGGCTGCAGTGCGCTCTGTGCCTGGTTTTTTGACCATCGTGCACCATCCGCTGCTTGCAGGGCCAGCTTTGGTAGCTACACGCATGGCCGCGATCGAGCCCATGCGCTTGGCGGCTGCTGCCCAATGGGCCGCGCCTGATCTACCGCAAGCTGATCCTGTGCAGCTGGTAGATGTGGATGCTGCACTGGCAAGCGGCAGTTTTACAAAAAGCAAAGGCAGTGTACAAAATTCACCTGCTACATGGTCTGTCAATATGCGTCTAGATGTGCCCTTGGCAAGCCATGCGTGTATTGAGCCGCGCTGCGCTGTGGTGCAGCCCACCCCAGCGGGCGGCCTGGATGCATGGTGCGGCACACAAGACCCGTTTTATGTGCGTGACGTGCTGGCCCGCGACCATGGCCTCAAGCAGGAGACCATCACAGTGCATGCAATGCGCATAGGTGGCAGTTTTGGCGGCAAAACGATTGCTACGGTTGAGCGCGAGGCAGCAGTCATTGCTAGGCAGCTAGGCAAGCCCGTGAAGGTGCAATGGTCACGCGCTGACGAGTTACAAGCGGCTTTCCACCGTCAGCCAGCATCGCACCGTATTCAGGCGCAGCTAGATGCACAAGGCAAAATCAGCGATTGGCGACATTCGCTGTCTACATCGCATGTGCTGTTTACCAATGCAGTACTACCACCTTGGTTGCAAAAACTGACCCACATAATTGGTGATGATGGTGCTGCCCGTGGCCAGCAGCCCGCTTATCAATTTGCGCGCCAACAGCTAGATTTGCAGCTTACGCGCCTGCCTGTACTTACCGGCCCATGGCGCGGCCTAGGTGCAGGGCCTAATGTGCTGGCTATTGAAATGGCAATGGATGCCGCTGCACGTGCAGCCAAGGCCGATCCACTGGAATTTCGCCTGCAGCATTTAACAGGTAGCAAAACTGACAGCCTGGCGGGTGATGCAAAACGATTAGGCCAATGCCTCATTGTGCTTAAAAATTTAGTACAAAATAAACCTGTAGACACACAAATGACTGCGCTACCAGCTTTTGAAAACACAGCAAATGTAAAGGCAATTCAGGCCCAAGGCATGGCTTGTGGAAACTACAAAGGCATGAGCTATGCGGCAGCTGCTGCGCAAGTTCAAGTGGTCTTAAATGCCCAGAATCAATTGCAATCGATTCGCCTACTAAAGCTGTGGTGCGCACACGACTGCGGCAAGGTCATTGACCCCAGCTCTGTGCGCGCGATGGTAGAGGGCAATTTGGTATGGAGCGTGGGCATGGTGCTGACCGAGCAGCTAGATGCACCGCGTGGCACAGCAGAGCAGATCAGTTTCAGCACTTATAAAATTCCGCGCATCACAGATATGTGCACGGTAGATATTGAGCTGATAGCATCTAACGAACCGCCCACTGGTGCGGGTGAAACTGCCATTGTGGCGGGTGCAGGTGCCATCGCTAATGCAGTGACACGCGCACTGCTGCAAGCTGGGCTGCCCATGCCCCAGCGCATGCCTATCACTGCAGCCAATCTAAGCGCTTAATGATGTAATGATGGTATGAATGATTTTGCTAGCGCTGCAATGCTGCGCATACTGCACGCCGGCATGCGCAGGCTGGGCCTAGACAGCCCCGCCCAGCAGTGGCTGCGCAGCGCCAAAGTACCCCTGGATGCAAAACGACAACTGGTTGGTATGGTCATGGTGCAGCGGGGCGCGCCTGCACTGCTGCAACTAGGCCAAGGTGTGCATGACGTGGTGGACGGCAGTCTTTTAAGCTTGCTAGTGCATCCCGGGCAACCACTGCGTGCTTTGCAAACCTGGCTGCGTCTGGAGCGGTTTGTGCATTCGCGCCACCGGTTACAGCAAACACTGGTGAATGCATATACGGTGGACCATCACCATGTCTCATTACTGGCGGGCACACAGCCTACCGCCGCCGAAGATTTGGTTGTTATCGGCGTGTTGATGGCGCTGCTAGAGCGTGCGGGTTGCGGCAGCATTGCAGCGCAACTGGCCAACGGTGTTGAAGTTTGGCCTCATGCACAGCCAGCAGAGTTAATGGCGGCTTACCAATGCGCGGCCACTTCACGTTGGCGTTTAAGTTGGGCCATACCAGCACCCAGCGCTGCAGCAGCCAGTTCAGTGCATAGGCAAGGGCAGGTTCAGGACGTAGCCAGTTTGACTGCGCATGCCTTGTCGTGGCTTCAATCTCAAGGCGCTGAAACGGTCAGTGTGCACCAGCTCGCCCAGCATTGCTACCTTAGTGTGCGCACGCTGCAACGCCAGCTTGCGCTAGAGGGCGTGCGCTTTGTCGATCTGCTGGCCAAAGCGCGTACTGAGCGCGCAGCACAACTTTTGTCAAAGACGTCAACCAGTTTGGCCGAAATAGGTTTTGCCAGCGGGTACACCGATCAAGCGCATTTTTCTCGTGACTTCAAACGCCATATCGGTTTAAGCCCACAGCAATTTCGCCAGCAAAATTACTTTGCAACCAGTGCACCTCGTTCATTTGAACCGGGTTTCACCGTTTAATGCGGGACTAAGGGTGGGTTCATTTCGGGTTTAAATTATTTATTACACGTTCGATTAAATATAGTGTATATTATTTGCACATTCGGCAAGTTAGTTCTTTTGAAGACAGCTTGTAATGAGAAAAAATCTGAGACAAGGTTGCACTGTGTACGACTTCAAAGACAAAGTTTTGGTTTTAACCGGGGCCAATGGCGGCATAGGCCGCGAAGTGGCTAAGCTTTTTTATGCCAATGGGGCCAAACTGTTATTGGCCGATGTGGATAAGCAAAGTCTGGCAAGCTTTGCTCAGCTATTAGACCCCAGTGGGCAAAGAGTTCACACCGTATAGATGGACGCTTCAAAATCCGAAGATGCGCAGCGGGTGGCTGACATGGCGGTAGAGAAGTTAGGTGGTATTGATTACTTAGTGCCCTCGGCGGGTCTATACAGGGCGCAGCCTTTTATGGCGATGTCTGATGCGCAGTGGCTTGAAATTATCAACGTCAATTTGAGTGGTGTGTTCTTCATGTGCCGCAGCGCCGCCAAGCTGATGAATGAAGGCAGTGCAATCGTGACCTTAACGTCTGTGGGCGCACACCGCGGTAGTTTTTCTAACGCGCACTACAGCGCATCCAAGGGCGGCGTGTTGAGCTTGACGCGAAGCATGGCGCGCGAGCTTGGGCCTAAAACGCGTGTAAACGCAGTGTCGCCAGGGATTATAGAAACACCTATGACGGTAGATTTAATTCATAACCGGGGTGCCATATCGCTCAATGAGACCACGTTGCGGCGGCATGGGCAGCCCAGCGAAGTAGCAACCTGCATTGCCTTTTTGTGCAGCAGCGCAGCAAGCTTTGTAACAGGTGAAGTACTGCATGTGAACGGTGGCCTCTACATGGCTGGCTAGCAGCGTGGTGCGGTACAAAAAATGAAGATAACAAAAATCTATCTATCTCAGTTGCAAATACCTTTGCCGCAGCCCATTCGCCTAGGCGCAATAGAAATTAAAACCCGTGACTACGTGACAGTTCGGGTTGAAACTGACGCTGGGGTGTACGGGGAGGCGGCGGGCTATCCGCGCGGTACGCCTTTGGTAGAGGCGCTAAGCAAAGTCGGTCGCAGCATGCTGGGGTGTGACCCGCTGATGCGCAAGCAGTGCTTACACAATTTTGAGAGAGCAAACATCACGTCGCTGCCTGCGTACAGCCGCGCACTGAGCTTGTTGGACATTGCACTGTGGGATATCGCGGCTAAAGTGGCAGGCTTGCCGCTGTACCACATGCTGGGAGGCCTGCGCCTGCAAGCGCCTGTGACTGCTGTGGCGGGTTACTACATGCACACGCGCAGCATAGAAGATATTTCAGCAGAGGTAGGCCTGCGCATTGACCAAGGCTATCCGCGTGTCAAAGTCATGCTGCATGGCGAGGACCAAGATTTTGATGTGCGCTACATACAAGAGGTTGTTCGGCGTGCACCTGGGCGTGTAGCAGCTGATGCCCACTGGACTTGGAAAAACATGACCGAAGCCATGCGGTTTTGCCGTCTTATCGACGATATTGGTCTTGCTTTTTTAGAAGACCCGTTTGCTCCCAGTGCAGCGCATTGGACAGCGCAGCTTCAAGGCAAATTGCAAACGCCCATTGCAGCAGGTGAGGATGTGGTGGATATGCGCGCCATACACCAATTGGCCTCGAATGTGGCAATTTTGCGTGTGGATGCCACCACTTGTGGCGGTGTTACGGGTGCGCTAAATGCCATTAACCTGGCCGGCTTAGAAGGGTGCACAGTATTCCCCCATGTATTTGCGCCTTTGCATATTCACCTTGCTTGCGCTTTTGACCATGTAGAGGGTGTTGAATACATACCGCCTCAATCTGGCGCAGACCCGTTAGATACTTTCTTGTTGCACCCTATAGCGGTTAACAACGGATGGATGTCACCGTGCCATGAGCCAGGTGCCGGGCTGGCGCTGGACTGGGAGAAAGTTCAGTCTAAAGCCTCCAGCACTACCGTCATTCAGCCCGATTAACAGACCAATTTATTGAGAGAGCACTCTTACTATGGCAGACCAAGCTACAGCTATTGCACCAATTGAACATGAAGATGCAGTTTTCGCGCAGCAGATCTTGTCTGGCGTTGCGTTTATCAGAGCCTTTGAAGCCAAGGCTTTAGAGTTGAGCAAAACTACACCGGCAGTTATTGTTGGTTCTATGCATCTGTGTGCCGGTCAAGAGGCGGTTCCTTTGGCGGCAATGGCCGCACTCAATGCGCAAGACAAAGTAATTTCAACCTACCGAGGCCACGGCTGGGCACTGGCTGCAGGGCTAGATGCAACCCAAGTGATGGCTGAGCTGTGCCACCGTGATGGCGGCATTAACGACGGCCGCGCAGGGTCTGCTTACTTCATGGCCCCAGAGCAACGGTTTATAGGTGAGAACTCTATTGTGGGTGCGGGTGTACCTATTGCTTGCGGCGTAGCTATGGGCGAAGTGGCTGCTGGTACGGGCAATGTGGTAATTGTGTCTATTGGCGATGGTGCCATGAGCCAGGGTTCGGTGCATGAAGCATTGGTATTTGCAGCTTACAAAAAACTGCCGGTGATCGTGGTTTGCGAAAACAATGGCTGGTCGGAGCTTACCCCTACCCGTGCAATGGGGTCAATTGAGCGGCTGGCGCGGCGGTCTATTGGCTATGGCATTGAGGGGGTAACCATTGATGGAACCGACCCCATGCAGGTGCGCAACACAGTATCTAAGGCGGCAAGCCGCGCAAGGGCCGGTGATGGGCCTACGCTGATCGAGTGTAAAGTGCCCCGTTTGTGGGGCCACTACAACCGAGACATTGAGCACTACCGACCGCGTGAAGACCGTGACGCTGCCGCAGCACGCGATCCGCTTAAATTGATAGCTGAACGACTAATGGCCTCGGGGCATATAGGCAAGGCAGAAGTTGATGCATTGAGCTCTAAAGAAAAGGTGCGTGTCGATAGTATTACCCAAGCTGCAATGGCTTTTCCACTAGCGCCTTTGCGCAAGGCTAGTGAGCATGTTGTCGCAAATTTAACTAACGCTATCAATCCGGACGTATCTGTATTTAAGCCACAACCCGAAGAGCTTACCTACATCGGTGCTATGGGTGCAGCTCTGCGCGACGAGTTGGAGACTGACCCTAGCGTTATTGTCTACGGAGAAGATGTGGGCCATGCAGGTGGGATTTTTGGAGCCTCTAAAGGGCTGCAAAAAGACTTTGGAGTGGACAGAGTATTTGACACACCCATTTCTGAAAGCGCCATACTTGGGTCTGCAGTGGGCGCTGCAATGACTGGGCTCAAACCTATAGTTGAAATTATGTGGGCAGACTTTATGTTGGTTGCATTAGACCAACTGGTGAACCAAGCTGCTAACGTGCGTTACATCACAGGCGGTAAGGCCTGTGTGCCCATGGTGGTGCGAACACAGCAGGGCGTAACCCCCGGCTCTTGTGCCCAGCATTCACAAAGCCTGGAGGCACTGCTAGCCCATATTCCAGGCTTAAAGGTGGGTTTACCAGCAACCCCACAAGATGCCTACGATATGCTGCGCCAAGCTGCAGCTGACCCTGATCCTTGCATACTATTTGAAGCCAGAGGCCTTTACCAAATCAAAGCACGGGTTGAGCGTGGTGCACCAGTGCAATCCATAGGAAGGGCCAAGTTGCACAGAACAGGTAAAGACATTGCCATAGTCACATGGGGAGCCATGCTGCACCAAGTGCTAGCCGCTGCGGATGCCCTTGCCAGCCAAGGCGTTGAAGCATCTGTGTTGGATTTACGCTGGTTATCGCCATTGGATGAAGCTGCATTGGTCAGTGTTGTTCGCCAATCCCAAGGCAGGGTACTTATTGTCCATGAGGCAGTAAAGACAGGAGGATTTGGTGCGGAAATAGCTACCAAAATCAACGAGTTACTGGGTGACGACATGACTGTTAAGGTGCGCCGACTAGTTACCCCTGATGTGCGCATTCCTGCTGCACCCCATTTGCAAGCTAGTTTGATACCTAACGCATCTCAGATTGTTGTGGCAGCGCTCGCGTTAACCACAAAGTAGCAAAACTAGCTTCACTAGTTTATTTACTTTGCTGTACTAGGGTAAGCACTAGATTGAATCACAAGGTATTTATTTATTATACGATTGATTAATTTATTAAGATGGCCAATTTCCAATATCTAAGCCCTGCATTCCTAGCAAATTTTTATGACAACCTATTCCATTGAATGTGTGCTGGACTGTGAAAACCATCTAGGTGAAGGCCCCGTGTGGGATGCCGATAGCAGCATGCTCTTTTGGCTAGATTGCACAGGTAACCGCGTAGGTAAACCCAGCATATGGTCTTTGAATCCACGCACAGGTAAAACACAGCACTGGTTTTTAAAACGAGAAATAGGTGCGATGGCGTTAAGAAAAACTGCTGGTGCAGTATTAGCCGCTAACGATGGTTTTTATTTGTACGACTTTAAATCGGCAGCATTAGATTTGATTGCTGCAGTGGATACTTCAGGCGGGCGCGCTCGGCTCAACGATGGTAAATGTGATCGCCGGGGGCGCTTTTTTGCTGGCGGTATGGACGACAAAGAAGAGCTGGGTGTGTGCAATCTGTGGTGCTTAGATGCAAACCACAAATTGTCATCGGTTGACACGGGCATTATCTGTTCTAACGGACCATGCTGGAGCCCAGATGACAAGAGTTTTTATTTTGCAGACACATTTCAAAAAGAGATGTGGAAATATGACTACGACATCGACACCGGAAAAGTATCAAACAGACAGGTGTTTCGAGATTTGCGACAAGATCCAGGTTTTGCAGATGGGTCCACAGTCGACGCCGAAGGGTTTGTCTGGAATGCGCGGGTCATAGCCGGAGAGCTGGTTCGATATGCACCTGATGGAAGTGTTGACATGGTGATAGGAATGCCCGTAAGCAACATTACCAGTGTGATGTTTGGCGGCGATAACTTAGATGAAATCTACGTAACCTCGATGGCACGCGTAGCACACCCCGCTGCTCATGCGCATTTTGCGGCAGAGGTTAAGCCACAATTTTCTGCTGGCGCATTGTTCAGGATCAAAGGTTTAGGGATTAAAGGTATAGAAGAGCCCCGATTTGCGGGATAACACTCAATATTGCAAGCTAACAAACCATTTAGGAGACTCAATGAAACCTGCAGCATTTACATATGAACGCCCATTAACCATGGTGGCCGCGCTGGACTTTTTGGCTAGTGGTGATGGCGAGACCAAAATATTGGCGGGTGGTCAAAGCTTAATTTCTATGATGAACTTCAGGCTGGCCAAACCTGAACGGTTGATCGATATCAACCGGCTACCAGACCTCAACTACATTCGACGAGAAGGCAACGAAATAGCTATTGGTGCTTTGGCTAGGCATAACGATGTCAAAGAATCATCGCTGGTTAAAACTGATTGCCCGCTCATGCATGCCGCCTATGAGTGGGTAGCGCATGGGGCTGTACGCAACCGTGGAACCCTGTGCGGCAATTTATGCCATAGCGACCCAGCTTCAGAAATGCCTGCCATCATGCTAGCGGTTAAAGCGACCATGGTGGTGCGCAGTAAAAGCGCAGAGCGGCGCATTGCGGCTGCTGATTTCTTTTTGGGAATGTATGAGACCGCTGTGAAGCCAGACGAAATGCTGGTTGAAGTCAGAATACCTGCAGCGCCCGCAGGCCAGCGGTTTGGTTTTGAAGAAGTCAGTATGCGTAAAGGAGACTACGCATGGGTTGTCATAGCATGCTTGGTCAGCGTCGAGGGCGAGAAAATTGCACAGGTTGCAATTTCGGCAGCGGGTATTGGCGCTTGCGCTGCACGCTTAAAAGAAGTCGAGTCGGCAATAGTTGGCAAGCCTGCTACTGCAGAAACCTGCGAGCTTGCTGGACGGATTGCATACGAAACAACTCACCCATTTGGTGATGTAGCTAACAGCGCCGAATACAGGCGTGATTTAGTGCGGGCCTTGGTGGTGCGCACACTAAAGCAAGCAACCCTATAAATTTACACATACCTTTGGAGACACTGTGAAAAATATACCTGTTTCAATCATGGTCAATGGTCGCAATTTGACTGCCGACATAGCTCCGCGTACCTTGCTTAGCGATTGTTTAAGACACGAGTTTGACTTGCCTGGTACACATGTAGGCTGTGAGCATGGTGTGTGCGGGTCATGCACCGTGTTGGTAGATGGGCGCACGACCCGTTCCTGCTTAATGTTTGCTGTGCAAGCAGAAGGCATGCAAGTTACCACTATCGAAGGGCTGGCCGACGGTTCCAATTTAAGCCCACTGCAGGAGGCTTTTTGGGAAGAGCACGGTCTGCAATGCGGCTACTGCACTCCCGGCATGCTGATGGCTGCTACAGAGCTGCTAGCGAATAACCTCAATCCTACAGATGATGAAATTCGTGAGGCGATCTCGGGTAACTTATGCCGCTGTACAGGCTATACCTACATTGTTAATGCGATTCGATCAGCCGCTGCAAAAATGCGTTTGGCTACAACCGAAACATCCCCTGCTTAAAAAAATCTAGGAGTTATGGCCATGAGTTCTCATTTAGATACCAACATTCTGCCTGAAAGTCGCCAGCGGGAGATGCCTGGGCAAGACCTTAAATGGATAGGCAAAAGCATGAAGCGGGTTGAAGACCGCAGACTCCTGTTGGGCAAGGGCAAATATATAGATGATTTGTCTGTACCCCAAATGCAGCATGCCGCTACGGTTCGTAGCCCCCATGCACACGCCAAAATTATTTCCATCGATGTATCTAAAGCCCTTGCTTTGCCCGGTGTGATCGGCGTGTATACGGGTGCTGACGTGGCCACTGTGGTGGACCCGTGCCCAAGCTTTGCGAGCCCACCCGTTACACAACGCGCTATGGCCATCGACAAGGTGCGCCATGTGGGTGAAGTTGTCGCCGCCATTGTTGCCAAAAACAGGTACATTGCTGAGGACGCAGCCGAGCTGGTAGAAGTGGAGTACGAAATACTACCCGCCAACGTAGATATTGAAGCCTCATTTGCAGCCACAGGCGATGCAGTTATTCACGCTGCTGACAGAAAGAGCAACAGCGCATTGGATGAATCCTTCAAATTTGGCCCTGTCGACGAGGACTTTGCCAAAGCAGAGCATATCGTGAAGCGGCGCCTGCGCTGGGGCAGGTCCAGCGCACAAGCCATAGAAACTACAGGCTGTATTGCAGAGACTGACATTGTCACTGGTGGCTACAAAATCCTTTGCAATACAAACTTTTCTAACTTCATTCCGTTTGTCATAGCCGGCTCGTTGCGGATATCACCCACGCAACTGCATATGACACCCGTTACTGCGGGAGGCAGTTTTGGCTCAAAAGTATTTACACACAAGATCATCATCTTGACTGCGGCGTTGGCCAAGCTCAGTGGCTACCCTGTCAAGTATATTGAGGACAGGCTGGAGCATTTCACAAATTCTGATTCTCATGGCAGTGACAGGTTGTACGACGCTGAGTTGGCCCTGACACGCGCTGGCAAAATGTTGTCACTGCGATTTACCGTGTATGACGACTATGGAGCCTATTTGCAATTTGGTGTAGGTACCAATGGCAATGCCATGTCGCAGGTGACAGGGCCGTACAAAATCAACTCCTTTGGTATGCGCTTGATTGCAGTCTTAACCAACAAGTGCCAGCAGGGGCCTTACCGCGGCTTTGGTTCAGAAGTGACCAACTGGGTCATGGAACGAATGACAGACGCAGCAGCGCAGGAGCTGAAGATTGATCCTGTAGCATTACGGTTAATGAACATGATTGAGCCGCACGAGTTCCCGTACATGATTCCAACTGGCAACATCTACGACAGTGGTAACTACCAAGAAGTGCTCAGTGTGGCGCAAAAGCTTATTGGCTATGACGACTGGAAGAAGCGTGCGGTAGCTTTAAAAGCACAAGGCCGGTGCGTTGGTGTAGGCCTTGCTACTTGCCAAGAGCGCAGTGTGTACGGCCCAACCGAGTGGTGGTCGCTCAACAATATTGCGACACCAGGCTTTACGCTTACCAGTACGCCTGAAGGCATGTCGCTCAGGATTGACCCCACGGGCAAAGTATTTGCTACGCTCAACGCAGTGTTTATAGGCAATAGCCCAGAAACCGTTGTCACCCAAGTACTTGCTGAGCAATTGACAGTGCCCCCGTCCGACATCGTTGTGGGCTACGCTGATACGCATTCTGGCTTTAACGGCGTAGGCCCACAAGGCAGTCGGTTCACCACCATGATTACCGGTGCTTGTGTTAGCGCCAGCTACAAGATCAAGACAAAGCTCAAGCTGCTAGCGGGTCATTTGCTGCAAGCCAAACCTGAGGATTTGGAGCTACGCAACGGGGCAGTAGGTATCAAAGGGTCTGAGCGGCAAGTGGCTATTGCAGACATTGCGATGCAGGCTAACTTTTTTCGTTTAAATTTCCCGGATAAACCTGAATATGACAGCGGTTTGGAAACTACCGCTGTGTACGACCACCCCATATCCACATTGCCGCACCCAGAGCGCAAACACCTTGGCGTTTTTTACCCAATGATGGGCCACGTATGCCATATTGCGATAGTAGAAGTTGACCCTGAAACGGGCAAAGTTAGCATTCTTGACTATGCTGCGGTGCATGACAACGGCACTATTGTCAATCCCAAAACTCTGGGGGGCCAAGTGCTTGGTGGCACTGCTAACGGTATAGGAACTACGCTTTTAGAAGAGTTTATTTACGACGAAACAGGTCAGTTCTTAAACCCCAATTTTGCTGAATTTGCATTGCCTTCAGCCTATGAGATGCCGATGAACTTGAAAATGGGCCATGTGGAAACTCCATCGCCATATTCAGAATACGGTGTCAAAGGTGGCGGAGAGGGTGGTCGCCTTGGCGCACCTTCTGCTCTAACCTCTGCTATTGAAGACGCGCTTAGCGGTTACGGGGTAAAGATTCACACCATTCCAGTTCGTCCCTCTAAATTAAGGGAGTTGATTAGAGAGGCAAAAGGCTAAGGCTATATTGCGTTTGTTCGCTTCGCGCGCTTAAACTAGGCGCTTAACTAACATTAAGTGCCCTATGCCCACAGTTCACAAGAAGCAGCCCAGCCTATTAACTACTAGCATTTCTGTTAAAAAACGAAGTTCTCCTAACAATCCTGTTGGAAGGCCTGTAGGCAGGGACTCTGAGCAAACGCGCACGGCTATTTTGGACACGGCCGAGGCGTTGATTAGCGAGCTAGGGTACGACGGTGCTTCGATACGTGACATAGCCAACCAATGCAACATTCAAGCTGCAGTCGTTGGCTACCATTACGGCACAAAGCTTGATTTGTTTAACGCTGTGGTCGAACGACGGGCCGTGATTATTAATGATGCTAGAAGACAAGCCTTGATCGCAGCGTTAGCAAAACAAAAATCTGCCCCCTTGGCAATAGAGGCGCTAGTCACTATGTATGTCTCCCCATTGCTGGAGGCTACCAGCCATGGTGACCAAGGTTGGCGAAATTTCGCGAGTCTGATGGGGCGTTTAGCCAATTCCCCAAGAGGTACTGAAATGATCAACCAGCACTACAGCGAGGTAGCTGCTTTGTATATGGGTGAGTTTAGGCGCGCGTTGCCTGCGATGCCCGATGGACGGTTGGTCGATGGGTTTCTGTACATGGTATCTGCCATGTTGTTTGTGTGTGCAGACACTGGGCGCTGGGAGGCCATGGCCAAGCATGTTCACGAAAAGCACCGTGATGCGCAAGCTGTATTAGATGATTTTGTGCCATTTATGTCGGGTGGATTTAAATCCTTAACCAGCATAAAAATTTAGTTGACAATTTCAATTTAGTTTTAATAACTTATTTATTAGGGGATTTGATTTGAGCACGGTTGCAGTCATTGGTTCAGGTTTGATTGGCAGGGCTTGGGCCATCAGTTTTGCCAGGGCAAACAACGGTGTGTGTATTTGGAGCCCAACGCCAGGCAAAGCTGATGCAGCTGTTAAATATATTGAGGCGTTGCTGCCGGAGTTGGCCAAACATGGGTTGCTGCGTGGCAGTAGCGCAGAGTCTGTTCGCCAGCGCATCACCGTGTCTAAAGACTTGGCCGACGCAGTGTCCAGCGCTGACTATGTGCAAGAAAGTGCGCCTGAAGACGTAAATACAAAGCGGGACTTATTTGCCCAGCTAGACAAGCTGGCACCAAACCATGCAATTTTGGCCAGTTCAACATCTGACATTCCTGCGTCTTTGTTTACTGAAGAGCTTGCAGGTAGGCAGCGCTGCGTGGTGGTGCATCCGCTCAATCCTCCTTACTTAATGCCCGCCGTAGAAGTTGTGCCATCACGCTGGACCACACCAGCTACAGTAGCTGCAGCTACCGACTTTATGAAACAAATAGGCCAAAGCCCTATTGTTATGGAGCGTGAAGACAAAGGCTTCGTTACCATTCGGTTGCAGGGCGCGCTGATGCAAGAGGCTTTTCGCATCGTGGAGGAGGGGCTTGCGTCACCACAAGATGTAGACCGCGCTATCCGCGATGGGCTAGCGATGCGCTGGGCGGTGGTGGGGCCGTTTGAAACTATCGATCTCAACTCCCCCAACGGCGTGAGAGAGTATGTGGCGCGCTACCAGCCTTTGTATGCGCGCTTATCCCAAAGCCACGCCCATGTGGTGGACTGGTCAGGCCCCGTGCTAGATGTGGTGGACAAAGCAAGAAGGCAAGAATTGTCACTAGACCAAATTTCACAGCGTCAGCTTTGGCGCGATAAGCAGATGATGGCGGTAGCTGCGCTGCACCAGCGCGATAGTGTTTAGTGCAGTACTTTAAAGACAGCGTTTTGAAAGTCAGGAACGATTCATGAATTTGCAAGGTGAGCGAATTATTTGCGCAACTGTGGCACAAACTTGGGCCGGCTTGAACGACCCTGAAGTGCTGAAGCAATGTATTGCAGGATGCGAGTCATTAGAAGCGGCTGGCGAAAACCAATTTAAAGTATGCCTTGCTTTGAAAGTAGGCCCTGTAAGCGCACGCTTTAATGGCCAGCTGCGTTTAGAAGACATACAACCGCTGCAGTCTTACAAATTATTCTTTGAGGGCCAAGGTGGCCCTGCAGGCTTTGGTAAAGGACAGGCAACGGTCACTTTACAAGCTGCGCAACATGCTACTAAACTTAGCTATAACTCCCAAGCCAATGTGGGCGGTAAACTGGCCCAAGTGGGCTCACGATTAGTGGATTCAGTAGCAGCCAAAGTAGCCGATGATTTCTTTAAATCGTTTGAAATGCAGATGCAAATGCAGCACGGGCAGGCAGCGCAGCCTGCGCTAGCTGGTGCGCCAGTCTTGCCTGCGCAAAAATCATGGGCATTGGGTGAATTTTTGACAAAATGGCAAGTTATCGTGCCCATCGCTGCGTTATGCGCTGTGGTTTTATATTTAGCCTACCGCTGATGTGAGCCCTACCCAATTTAGCTAATAGGCAAATCAGCATGAAAATTAACCATATCAACATGCGCTGCAGCAACCTAGAGACTACGCGCCAGTTTTTAGAATCTGTTGCGCTTCTAAAGGTTGGCGCACGCCCGCCCATTACCGCTGCGGGGTACTGGCTTTATGACGACAGTGGTACAGCTGTAGTGCATTTGATAGAGGCACCGTATGCCCTGGGTGCTGCAGGTGCAGTAGACCACGTGGCATTTTTCACACCGCAACTCTCAACAGAGATTGACCGATTGACCGCGCTAGGCTACCTGTGCAAACCCTACCGTGTGCCTGGCACCGAGATTTCACAGTTATTTATAGATGGCCCAGACAATATTCAAATCGAATTGCAGGGTGTACTTTGATGCTGACCTAATAACCTGAGTAGACGCGCGATGGAAAGTTTAGATTTACGTGTTTTACAAGACGCTTTAAGTTGGCGGCAAACCGGCATGGACGTTACCCTGGTCACCGTAGTAGAAACCTGGGGCAGCGCGCCGCGCCCGCCGGGTGCTCTGTTGGCAGTGCGGGGCGATGGCGTGGTCAGCGGGTCGGTGTCTGGCGGCTGTGTGGAGGACGATTTGATCGCCCGCGTGAAGGGCGGCGAGCGTACCCACACGCCGTCGATGATTGCCTACGGAGTCACTAAGGCTGAGGCCGCACGCTTTGGCATACCGTGCGGCGGCAGCTTGCGGCTGGTGCAAGAGCCTTTGACTGACGCTGCATGGATTGAGCAGATTTTGCAGCGTACTGCAGCGCATGAGCTGGTCGCGCGTACCTTGACCTTGGCCACTGGAACAGTAGCCTTAAGCCCCGCGCAGCGCAACGATACCTTTGCATTTGACGGTATCACCCTTAAAACTACCTTCGGCCCCAAGTGGCGCATGCTGCTGATCGGGGCAGGGCAGCTTAGCCAAGCGGTGGCGCAAATGGCCAGCATGTTAGATTTTGAAGTGCTGGTGTGTGACCCACGCGAAGAATACGCCACCTTGCTGCCCGCAGGCGCAACCCGCGTGCTGGGCATGCCTGACGACGTGGTGCGCGACATGCATGCTGATGCGCACACGGCCATCGTCGCCCTGACACACGACCCCAAACTAGACGACATGGCGCTGATGGAGGCGCTTCGGTCTGACGCTTTCTACATCGGTGCACTCGGATCGCAACGCAATACAGACACTCGCAAAGCCCGCCTCAAAGAGCATTTTGAACTGACCGATGCCCAGCTAGATCGCCTGCACGGCCCTGTGGGCCTGCGCCTTGGTGCCAAGACCCCCGCAGAAATAGCCGTGTCCATCATTGCGCAAATCGTGCAGGTCAAAAACACGGTGCACACGGGTGCACCCATGGCCCAAGGCTGCGAGTTACCTGCAGCTTAATCTGTGCATGCTGCTTGCGTGACATACCGCCCGCCCACCGTCATCGTTTTAGCCTCAGGCCGTGGCGAACGCTTTGCTGCATCCGGCGGCCAAGTACACAAACTGCAAGCCCTGCTAGGCGGTAAAAAAATCATCGACTGGACGCTAGATGCCGTGCGCGCCAGTGGCCTACCCTGGCACCTAGAAGATGCAGGCCACCCCGGAATGGGCGACAGCATTGCAGCTGCAGTGCGCGCCACTCCCCACGCTAACGGCTGGCTCATCCTGCCCGCAGATCTACCACTCATCCAACCCGCCACCTTGCTGGCCGTAGCGCAGGGTTTTCAACAGGCCGCAGCCTGCTACCCCAGCCACGCAGGCCAGCGTGGCCACCCCGTAGGTTTTAGCGCGCAACTAGGCCCTGAACTAGCTAAATTACAAGGAAATAGTGGTGCAGCCCATGTATTTAATGCTCAAGAAGCTATGAAAATCATAGTGAATGACGTGGGCTGCGTGACGGATATTGATACGCTGAAAGACTTAGAAGCAGCACAAGACCTGCTACGCAGTATGTAATTCTTCGCGGATAACCCTGCGCAGCGTCGACTCCATCTGCTCGCCCGTCATGGCTTGGTACAGCGCTTGATTAATCAGCGTCTGGTAACCACGCTCTCCAGCTTTAGCCTTAAAAAACGCAATGATCGAACCGTCCAGCATGATGGACACGCGCTGCTTACCTAGCTGCGTGTTCAGTGCCGCAGAGAATTCCTCACGGCTCACATCCTTCAAGCCCACGCGCAGACGAGGTGCTTTAGGGCTAGTGGCTTTAGAGGTAACGGGAGAGAGTGTCGATTTCATGGGGCTGCGCCTTTCGCATAGAAATAACGTGAATGTTGTCGTCAGTTTCAGTATGGCAAATCGTGACGATGGCGATGCCTAAAAACCCCGTGGTATTAAAACGCTGCTCACCTTGGTAATCTCGTGCGTCTTCCAGCGTCATCGTTGGGCCGTTGAATACCAGCTGGGCTTGCTGAAAATCAAAGCCATGTTTTACTAGGTTGCTAGCGCGTTTGGACTCTTGCCACGTAAAGTTCATTAACTGTAATTATGTATACGATTATATGTATTGTCAATACGTCGTTAGCTAGCTGAGTGTTTTGCGCTACTTTGGTCAAGTTGCGTCGGTTGAAGAATTTGCGCTGCAAAATTCTCCACAAACACGCGCGAAATCAGATGGTTTTAAAGCTACCTCATGCACCGCGCGCCTTGCTCCAAATTTTCATCACAAACACATTCAACCACCGCTTGCTGGCTTTTGTATAGGATCATTGGAAATTACGCCAGATCTAAACAACTCGTGGTGTAATTTAAGGTATTTTTTATGATCTACATCTATACGCCTCAAGCGCATAGTTTGAGAAATACCCAAAATACGCATATCTTCCTGAGCTAATAGGGGAGATAGTCGTATTTCATGTTGCCGCCGACCGAAAACTGAGCCACTAATGAAGGTTGTGCCGATGCAAAACTGAGCCAGGTGTTTTACTAGCTCTGCCTGATTTTTAGGCAG
>JAYWGO010000084.1:0-19562 GCA_043778205.1 Polaromonas sp.
TTGATCAACCCGATTGCCATGGAAGAAGGCCTGCGTTTTGCTATCCGCGAAGGTGGCAAGACCGTGGGCGCGGGCGTTGTGGCTAAGATTTTGGCTTAAGGAACTACCATGGCAACTAAGCAAAAAATCCGCATCCGCCTCAAAGCGTTTGACTACAAACTCATCGACCAGTCGGCCGCCGAGATCGTAGACACCGCCAAGCGCACCGGCGCGATTGTCAAGGGCCCCGTGCCTTTGCCAACCCGCATGAAGCGTTTTGACATTTTGAGCTCACCGCACGTCAACAAGACTGCACGTGACCAGTTTGAAATCCGCACCCACCAGCGTTTGATGGACATCGTTGACCCTACAGACAAAACTGTAGACGCACTGATGAAGCTCGACCTGCCAGCAGGCGTGGACGTAGAAATCAAGCTGCAATAAACAGGCCGCTAGCCTAAAAGCTAGAAGCCCAAGCCTCTGAAAGCGCAAGTTTTCAGAGGCTTTTTGCATGGTGGCCCAAGGAAATGCTGCACAGGCAGCTATTAAATAAATAGTAACTGTTTCACTGTGGAGGCGGCCCTTAGGCGCACTTTAGGCAGCGCAAGGACCTAGGCGGCAACGTCTAAATCGAAAGCCAATAGCCTACTTGCTGACGATTGCAAAGCGGGTTATAATATAAGGCTCTGCGCATTGTGCGTAGGGTATTAATCATACTTTCACATTCAAACGCTTGTTGCCAATTGCAGTGACAACGGTGAAAGTTACGGAGAAAACAATGAGTCAAAGCACCCGTTTGGGTCTGCTGGGACGCAAGGTGGGCATGATGCGTGTGTTCACTGATGACGGGGATTCAATCCCGGTCACAGTGATCGATGTGTCTAACAACCGTGTAACCCAAGTCAAGACGCTAGAGAACGATGGCTACGTGTCCTTGCAGGTCACGTTCGGGGCGCGCCGTGCGTCTCGTGTCACTAAGCCAATGGCCGGTCACCTTGCGAAAGCAGGCGTTGAAGCTGGCGAAATTACCAAAGAATTTTTGGTTACCCAAGAAACTGCAGCTTTGTACCAACCTGGTGGCGTTATTGCCGCTAATGTGGTGTTTGCTACCGGCCAAAAGGTCGATGTGCAAGGCACCACCATTGGTAAAGGCTTTCAGGGCACCATCAAGCGCCACCATTTCAAGTCGCAGCGCGCGTCGCACGGTAACAGCCGTTCGCACAACGTGCCAGGCTCGATTTCGATGGCCCAGGATCCAGGTCGCGTGTTCCCAGGTAAGCGCATGTCAGGCCATCTCGGCGTTGACTTGGTCACTACCCAGAACCTCGACATTATCCGTATTGACGAAGCGCGTCAGTTGTTGATGGTTAAAGGCGCAATTCCAGGTTCTAAGAACGGTTTTGTGACTGTGCATCCTGCTGTTAAAGCTAAAACCGAAGTGAAAGGTGCTAAATAATGCAACTCGACCTTCTTAATGACCAGGGTCAGGCTTCGTCCAAAATGGATGCCCCTGAAACCGTATTCGGTCGTGACTACAACGAAGCGCTGATTCACCAAATCGTCGTGGCCTTCCAGGCCAACGCACGCCAAGGTACCCGCGCTCAAAAAGACCGTGAACAAGTTAAGCACTCGACCAAGAAGCCTTTTAAACAAAAAGGTACGGGCCGGGCTCGCGCAGGTATGACATCTTCCCCGCTGTGGCGTGGCGGTGGTCGTATTTTCCCGAACATGCCGGACGAAAACTTCACGCAGAAAATCAACAAGAAAATGTACCGCGCCGGCATGGCCAGCATTTTTTCGCAGTTGGCCCGCGAAGGCCGCATTTCTGTGGTGGACTCCATGAAAGTGGACAGCCCCAAGACGGCGTTGTTTGCTGCTAAATTGAAAGCCATGAACCTGCAATCCGTGATGGTGATTGCCGATGAGGTCGATGAAAATCTGTACCTTGCATCGCGCAATATCCCTAATGTGTTGGTGGTTGAGCCCCGCTATGCTGACCCCGTGTCACTGGTGCACTACAAAAAGATCTTGGTTACCAAGGCTGCTGTAGAAAAACTCAAGGAGATGTTCGCATGAACGCTTCCAAAGTAAACAATATCGCAAAATTCGACGAAGGTCGTTTGATGCAAGTGTTGGTTGCGCCTATCGTGTCTGAAAAGGCAACGATGATCGCTGAAGCCAGCAATGCTGTCACCTTCAAAGTGCTGCAAGATGCTACCAAGCCTGAGATCAAAGCCGCTGTGGAGTTGATGTTCAAAGTGCAGGTCAAGGGCGTATCTACCGTCAACATCAAGGGTAAAACCAAGCGTTTTGGTAAATCCACGGGTCGTCGCGACAACGTGCGTAAAGCCTATGTGCGCTTGATGCCCGGTCAAGAACTGAACCTCTCTGGGGAGGCTGCGTAATCATGGCTGTCATTAAAATGAAACCGACCAGCCCCGGCCAACGTGCCGTGGTCAAGGTCACGCGTGACCACCTGTACAAAGGTGAGCCGTATGCGCCGTTGCTCGAGCCGCAAATTCAAAAAGCGGGCCGTAACAACAATGGCCACATCACTACCCGCCACAAAGGCGGCGGCCATAAGCACCACTACCGTGTAGTGGACTTTTTGCGCAACAACAAGGACGGCATTCCGGCCAAAGTTGAGCGTATCGAGTACGACCCTAACCGTTCAGCCCACATTGCACTGATCTGCTATGCAGACGGCTCACGCGCCTACATCATCGCCCCTCGCGGTGTTGAGCCAGGTGCTACGCTGATGAACGGTGCTGAGGCCCCGATCCGTGCTGGCAACTGTTTGCCGGTTCGCAATATCCCAGTGGGTTCAACCATCCACTGCATCGAGCTCAAAGTGGGCAAGGGTGCGCAGATGGTTCGCTCGGCTGGTACATCTGCTACCTTGCTGGCCCGCGAAGGCACTTACGCTCAGGTGCGTATGCGTTCAGGCGAAGTGCGAAAGATTCACATCGAATGCCGCGCCACCTTGGGTGAAGTTGCCAACGAAGAGCATAGCCTGCGCCGTCTAGGCAAGGCTGGTGTCAAGCGCTGGATGGGTATTCGTCCTACCGTTCGCGGTGTGGCAATGAACCCTGTAGACCACCCACACGGCGGCGGCGAAGGCCGTACCGGCGAGGGTCGCCATGCAGTCGATCCGTGGGGTAACCTGACCAAAGGCTACCGAACCCGTAACAACAAACGCACGCAAGTCATGATCGTCTCGCGTCGTAAGAAATAAAGGGGAACCACAATGACACGTTCCTTGAAAAAAGGCCCCTTTGTTGACCACCATTTGATGGCCAAGGTTGACAAAGCGATTGCCACCAAAGACAAGAAACCACTTAAAACCTGGTCACGCCGCTCCATGATCTTGCCCGATTTTATCGGCCTGACCATTGCAGTGCATAACGGCAAACAGCATATCCCTGTGTACGTGACTGACCAAATGGTTGGCCACAAGCTGGGTGAATTTGCCCTCACACGCACTTTTAAAGGCCACCCGGCCGATAAAAAAGTGGTGAAGAAGTAAGGAGCCGCACATGGAAACTAAAGCATCTCTGCGCGGTGTGCGCCTCTCGGTCGACAAAGGCCGTTTGGTAGCTGACCTGATTCGCGGCAAAAAAGTAGACCAAGCGCTCAACATACTCACGTTCACGCAGAAAAAAGCTGCGGGCATCGTGAAAAAGGTAGTTGAGTCGGCTATCGCCAACGCTGAGCACAATGATGGCGCTGACATTGACGATTTGACGGTGAAAACCATCTACGTTGAACAAGGCACCACATTAAAGCGTTTTACCGCCAACGCCAAAGGCCGCGGCAACCGTATCAGCAAGCCTACCTGCCACATTTATGTGGTTGTTGGTAACTGAAAGGACTGAAATACTATGGGACAAAAAATCCACCCAACCGGTTTCCGTCTGTCGGTGAGCCGTAATTGGTCTAGCCGTTGGTACGCAAACAACGCTGATTTTGCTGGCATGCTGGCAGAAGACATCAAGGTACGCGAGTACCTAAAGGCCAAGCTGAAAAACGCCGCAGTATCGCGCGTGTTGATCGAGCGTCCTGCTAAAAATGCCCGCATCACGATTTATTCGGCACGTCCGGGTGTCGTGATCGGCAAAAAAGGCGAAGACATCGAGAACTTGAAGCGTGACCTTTCCGCTAAGCTAGGCGTGCCAGTGGCAGTGAACATCGAAGAAGTGCGCAAGCCCGAGATCGATGCCAAACTGATCGCTGACAGCATCACCCAGCAGCTGGAAAAGCGCATTATGTTCCGTCGTGCCATGAAGCGCGCCATGCAAAACGCAATGCGTTTGGGCGCACAGGGCATCAAGATCATGTCCTCAGGCCGTTTGAACGGTATTGAAATTGCGCGTTGCGAATGGTACCGCGAAGGCCGTGTGCCACTTCACACCCTGCGTGCTGATATCGACTACGGCACCTCGGAAGCAGCTACCACCTACGGCATCATTGGCGTGAAAGTTTGGGTTTACAAGGGTGATACCTTGGGCCGCAACGATCTGCCTGCTGTGGAGACACCTCGCCCCGACGACGAACGCAAGCCACGCGGTCCCCGCCGTGATGGTCCTGGCGGCCGTCCTTCTGGTGACCGTCCACCTGCACGCGGCGCACGCCGTCCTGCAGGCACAAACACTGGCCCGGCAGATGGCAGCGACAAGCCTGCTGAAGCCACCCCCACTACCACCGTTAAGCGCGTACGTAAAGTCGCGCCAGCAGACAGCACGAGCGCTGTAGCCGCTGACGGAAAAGGAGAATAATTATGTTGCAACCCGCTCGTCGGAAATACCGCAAAGAGCAAAAAGGCCGTAACACCGGTGTCGCCACACGTGGCGCAACGGTAGCCTTTGGCGACTTCGGTCTCAAGTCCACTGACCGTGGCCGCCTCACGGCGCGCCAGATCGAAGCTGCACGTCGCGCAATTTCGCGCCACGTGAAGCGTGGTGGTCGTATTTGGATTCGCGTCTTCCCGGACAAGCCAATCTCTCATAAGCCCGCTGAAGTGCGCATGGGTAACGGTAAAGGTAACCCCGAGTACTACGTGGCTGAGATTCAGCCAGGTAAGGTGATCTATGAGATCAATGGCGTGCCCGAGGCGCTGGCCCGCGAAGCGTTCACCTTGGCGGCTGCAAAGCTGCCCCTGCGTACCACGTTTGTGGCCCGCTTGATTGGCCAATAATTCAGGAGAAATAAGAAATGAATGCTACTGAACTGCGCCAAAAAGATGTTGCTGGTGTGCAAAACGAAATCAAAGAGCTGCAAAAAGCCCACTTTGGTATGCGTATGCAAAAAGCCACGCAGCAATTGAACGATACATCCCAGCTCAAAGTGGTTAAGCGCAGCATTGCCCGCGCTAAAACCATTCTTGTGCAAAAGCAAGCCACTAAATAAGGAGCACCCAGATGACTGAAGCAATATCTCTGAAGCGCACCATGATTGGTAAAGTGGTGAGCGACAAGCGTTCCAAAACCGTCACGGTTTTGGTTGAGCGCCGCGTCAAGCACGAGCTGTACGGCAAAATTGTGGGTAAATCCAGCAAGTACCACGCCCATGACGAAAAGGGCGAGTACAAAATGGGCGACACTATCGAAATTACCGAGAGCAAGCCCATTTCCAAGACCAAAAACTGGGTGGTAACCCGTTTGGTACAAAAGGCTGAATTAGTTTAATCCAGCCCAACACGCCTTTTTGGCACACTTAAAAACGGTCCACTGTATGGGCCGTTTTTGTTTTGTGCCTTAGTGCGTAAGCCATACAACGCTGTCCAATACGGCAGATAGCAGCCCTTAGCGTGCGCGTATTGCCAAGCGCGCGTAAAATTTAGTTTTTAATTCGCAGCCCGTGCAATAGCACAACGGCAACAAACTCATTACAGGACTTTTAACATGATCAAAATCGGCGACACCGTACCCGCAACCACCCTGATGGAATACTCTGAGGTAGAGGGCGGCGGTTGCAGCATCGGCCCTAACGCAGTGGATGTGGCCAAAGCCACCGCTGGCAAAACGATTGCACTGTTTGCGCTGCCTGGCGCGTTCACGCCTACCTGCTCTGCCAAGCATGTGCCTGGCTATGCAGAGAAATTTAGCGAACTTAAAGCCGCTGGTGTGGACGAGATTTGGTGCGTGAGCGTGAACGATGCGTTTGTGATGGGCGCTTGGGCGCGGGACCAAAAAACCGAAGGCAAAGTGCGAATGCTGGCAGATGGTGACGCTGCGTTTACAAAAGCCACGGGTTTAACGTTGGACCTCACTGGCAAAGGCCTCGGCTTGCGCTCTAACCGCTATTCCATGCTCATCAAAGATGGCAAAGTCAGCACTTTGAACATTGAAGGCCCCGGTAAGTTTGAAGTGAGCGATGCCGCCACCATTTTGGCGCAAGCACAAGCTTAAACTGGCTCGCTGTGCTCTACCACTTTAGCCCTAATAAGTAGAGCACCCGCAACTATTGGCCCAGTAGCGTACAAAACTTCAGTGCAATAACAAACCCAGTGCCGCACAAGCTGCGATCACTGCCATGACGTTCGCGTTGAAGCGAAACAGCGCAACTGCTGCAGCCAAAATCATCAATACCGCCACAGGGTCAGGCTGGTAGAGCCCACTAGGCCCTTTAGGAAAGGCCACATGCACGGTGAACAGGAGTGCTAGCGTTGCAATTACCCCGACTACTGCTGCAGTAATAGCTTTGAGTGGCGCAGTAAAGCCTAGCTTGCCGTGGGTAGCCTCTATCAGCGGGCCACCTGCCAGAATGAAAACAAAGCTGGGTAAAAACGTAAACCACGTAGCAACACAAGCTCCTGCCGCCCCCATCATAGCTGCGGAAGGGCCAATCAAGGCAGTTCCTGCACCGTGGCGCAAGGCTTCTTGCGCTTGGCCTACGTAGCCAATGAAAGCCACAATCATAATTAGAGGCCCAGGCGTGGTCTCGCCCAAAGCCAAGCCATCCATCATTTGTTTGGCCGTAAGCCACTGGTACTGCTCTACCGCTGCTTGGTTAACATAGGGCAGCACCGCGTAGGCTCCGCCAAAGGTCACCATGGCGGCTTTGCTAAAGAACCAGCCCATTTGCGTGAGCGAGTTGTGCCACCCCAGCGTGCTCACCAAGACCAGCATAGGCAGCGTCCACAGCACCACGCCCAGCGCCAAAATCGCACACAGGCGCGTACGCAAAAAGCGGGCATGCAAAGGGGTAGGTGTGTTGTCGTCAATCACCGCAGGTAGTGCATCCAGCTTGGCCGCGCCTGCGTGGTTGCCACCTGCAAACTGTGTGGGCGCTAGCCTGGCACCCAGCCAGCCAGTGAATGCGGCAGCCATTACGACCCATGGGAAACCGATGCCTAAAAACTGAACCGCAGTAAAACTACCCACGGCGACAGACCACAAAATAGGCGACTGCAACGGGCTTTTGAGCGTTTTGCTGCCCACCCGCCACAGCGCGTGCAGCACCAGTGCCGCCACCGCACACTGCATGCCATAGAACAGCGATACCACCCATGGCAGATTGCCATAGCTAATATAAACTGCACTAAGCGCTATCAAAATAAATAGGGATGGCAGCACGAACAGAACGCCTGCTGCAATGCCCCCGCGTGTGCCGTGCATCAGCCAGCCTATATAGGTGGCCAGTTGCTGCGCCTCGGGGCCGGGCAGAAGCATGCAGTAGTTTAGCGCATGGTTAAAGCGTCCTTGGCTGATCCAGCGGCGTTCATCTACCAGCTCGCGTTGCATGATGGCGATTTGCCCAGCCGGGCCGCCAAAGCTGATGAAGCCTAGCTTGAGCCAAAATTTCAGCGCTTGCATGAAGCCCACGGTATGGGGAGTGGGATGGACTGTGTTTGTGTTCATTGTTGTTGTACGCTGTGTGCCTCGCCTTGTGCACAGGCTTTACCAATGCACCAAGCGTAAAGAGCATCGTACAGCGGTATAGCGGCGGCCAGCATGGCGTGATCGTCTGTAGCATGCAAGTGCGACAGGCCTAAAGATATGGCCAGCAGACCAGATGACTGTGGTGCCAAGTCTAAGTGGTCGGTGTCCGCACCGCGTACTATGCGCGCCAAGATATTGAGCGCTGGATTTTGCAAATCAAAACCTTTTAGCAGAGCGTCAAAGCTGTACAAATCACCCTCATGCGATACCGGCGCACCCGTCACACCCCAATCGGTGCGTTTAAGGATGGTGGGCAAGGCCTGGGCACGCCATGCAGCAATGTTGGCGACCGTGTCGGCGTCTGCATCCGAGCCTTCTTTGCCGCCCTCGATGCCGCCTGATAGCAACCGCGCACTCCAGCCGGTTTGGTTCAGTTGCGCTACCGCATCCTCGCTGACGTTGTGTCCATACACGCAATAGACCACCACCTCACGCGGGCTGTGGCTTCGGGCAAATGCCTCGACCTGCTCGGGCGTGCAGCGCAGCGCCCCGCAGACGATGCGCGGGCTCTCAATGAATTTTGCTTCGCGCCGTACATCCAGAATCAAAGGTGCATCGCAGTGGCCTATCATTTTGACCAGCTCGGCTGGCGAGATAGAGGGGTGCGTGGAAAGTGTGGCGTGCGTACTTATGGCGGTGTCCATGGAAATCTCCAGTAAGAAGGTTCAGCGTTTGGACGGGACACCGTCTATCTGCAAGAGATTCGGGAGGCTGCTACCCCGATAAGTCAATATTAACGCATTTTGGGATGCAGGTGTTCGTGGGCACCTGGTTTTACTTGCCTACCGGAGCGGCTCCCTGCGCGCTGCGCTGGAAAGCAAACACTGCTGTACTGGCGCGTGCATTGGGCCACCAGCGCACAGCAGCTTCACCGTGCATGCCAAAAGCATCGGTAATGCGCAACTGATTTTTAGCCGCCAATTGTGCAAAGTCGGCGAATGTGCCTACACGGATGTTGGGCGTGTCGTACCACTGGTAGGGCAGTGCCTTGGTCACGGGCATTTGGCCCATAAACACTTGCATGCGGTTGGGCCAGTGCGCAAAATTAGGAAATGCCACGATGCCTTGTTTGCCCACCCGCGCAGTCTCGCGCAACATGACTTCAGCGTTGCGCAGGTGCTGCAACGTGCCAATTTGAAGCACCATATCAAAGCTGTGGTCTTGGAACATAGCCAAGCCTTCTTCCAAGTTCAGTTGCACTACATCCACACCGCGGGCAATGCACGCATGCACATTGGCATCGTCGATCTCTACACCGTAGCCCGTGCATCCTCGCGTGTTTTGCAGGTGGGCCAGCAAAGCGCCGTCGCCACAGCCTAAGTCAAGCACGCGCGCATTGCAGGGCACCATGCGCGCTATCACTTCATGCAAGGGGTTATCGCTCATAGCGTGATGTTCTTGGCCACATTGGAAAAATAAGAGCGCACTATATTCATGTAACGCGCATCGTCTAACAAGAAAGCATCATGCCCGTGGGGCGCGTCAATCTCGGCATAGCTGACCGCGTGTTTGTTATCCAGCAATGCCTTCACAATCTCGCGGCTGCGCGCTGGCGAGAAACGCCAGTCGGTGGTGAAACTGACGATTAAAAATTGGGCCGTGGCCGCAGCCAAAGCTTGGCTTAAATCGCCACCAAAAGGTTCAGCTGGGTCAAAGTAGTCCAAAGCGCGGGTAATAAGCAAATAGGTATTGGCATCAAAATACTCTGCAAACTTATCGCCTTGGTAGCGTAAGTAACTTTCAATTTGAAACTCTACATCTTGTGTGGAGTACTTGTAAGCCAACGCATCCGGCGAAGCAGGCGGCGTAGAGGGCTGCACCCTGCGCCCGAACTTTTCGCTCATCACATCGTCGCTCAAATACGTAATGTGACCCAGCATGCGTGCAATACGCAAGCCGCACTTGGGAATAGCTGATTGTTGGTAAAAATTACCGCCGTGAAAGTCGGGATCAGTGGCTATCGCGCGGCGAGCTACTTCATTGAAGGCAATGTTCTCTGCGGTCAAGTTAGGCGCTGTGGCCACGCCAATGCAGTGGCGCACGCGCTGGGGGTAGCGCATTGTCCAGCTTAGTGCTTGCATGCCACCTAAGCTGCCGCCCATCACAGCGGCCAAGGTTTGAATGCCCAGCGCGTCGAGCAATCGGGCCTGTGAATCGACCCAATCTTCCACTGTCACCACCGGGAAATCTGCGCCATACACTTGGCCTGTATCGGGGTTAGCATGCATCGGACCGGTCGAGCCAAAGCACGAGCCTAGGTTGTTCACACCTATGACGAAGAACTTGTCCGTGTCCAGTGGTTTTCCGGGGCCAATCATGTTGTCCCACCAGCCCTCAGACTTGTCTTGTCCAGAGTACACGCCCGCTACATGGTGCGAGGCGTTGAGTGCGTGGCAAATCAGCACAGCGTTGGATTTGCTGGCGTTCAATGTGCCATAGGTCTCGTAGACTAGTGTGTACGCGCGAATTGACTTGCCGCATTGCAAGGCAAGCGGCGCGTCAAACTGCATGGACTGTGGCGTAGCGATCAATGTCATTGCACAAACAAAAAACCCAGCGCGCTAAAAACGGACACTGGGTTTGCGTCTTTAGCGGAATTTATAAAGCGCCCGCAAGCTGGTGCAAATCGGCGCAGATGACAGTATAGGGGAAAAATTTGGTGTTGTGTAGTGCTGTGTGTTTATGCTTGAGAAAGACACAACTGCCAGTCGGGCACCCTTGGCATGCGCCGCCCCAGCCAAAACCAACCCTTCGCATACACAGCCTTGTGCAACCAAGATTAAACTCCATGGCAACTAAACCCAAAGGGCCACAGCATGACAAAAGTAGGCACCGTAGACGCAAGTGCAATTGGTAGTTGCCCACCAGCAATTGCGCAGCATAGATGCCAGCGGTGAGATTGCCCAACACCTGCCGGCGCAGCAGGTGCAGACTGTGCTGGCATTGTTGCAGCGTGCTGGTTTTGCGGCTAGCTTGTCAGCCCAAATTCAGTGCGCTATTTGGTACAAGCTGTGGGGCAATATGACGCTGAACCCGATCAGCGCCATCACTGGGGCCACCACAGACATAATTTAGGACGACGGCTTGGTGCGTGGTTTTGTCAGCCAAGTGATGCTTGAGGCCAAAGCTGTTGGCGCGCAATTGGGTATTGCGATGGACCAGCAGCCCGAAGACCGCCACAGCGTGACCCGCAAACGGGGCGCAATGACAACCTCGATGCTGCAAGACGTGCAAAACAATCGGCTTGTAGAGCTAGATGCGCTGGTGGGTGCGGTGCACGAGCTGGGCTGCTTGGTGCACGTGCCCACGCCGTCTACCAACGCCCTGCTAGGTTTGGCCAGCCTGCATGCGCGTATGCAGGGTTTGTACTAAAGCGCAATTTAAACACCAGCAGCGTTGGCAGGCTAACGTACAGGCACATAGCCCGTATCTTCAATCAGCTGCTGGCCCTGTTTGCTCAGTATCCAGTCCATCAACTTTTGGGTCGATGGGCGCGATTGGTTGCTGGTAACCATGTACACGTCTACCGTGAGTGGATAGGTGCTTGAGCGAATACTCTGCGTGCTTGGGCTAACACCGTTAACAGACAGCAGTTTTACGGCCTCTTGGTTTTTCATGCGTGTGGTGTAGTACCTGAACGAGTAGCCAATGGCGTGTGCAGAGTTGCGGTACCGCGCTACGGTGCTGACCAAGCCCCCCATGCCTTGCACGACCTCCTCCTTCAAAGCTTGGCGTAAAGGAACGCCTTGCATAACTTTAGCCTTCATAACTGTCTGGCTGCCAGAATTTTCTGGGCGCTGAAAGGCGATGATGGGTGCCTTGGTGCCACCTACGTCGCTCCATTGTTCAAATTTGCCGCTGTAAATCCCTTGTATTTGTTGCAGAGTCAAAGATGCCACAGAGTTGCTCTGGCTGACCAAAAATACAAAGGCCTCTTTGGCAATTGGCGTAAATTTCAACTCAACGCCTTTTTGTTTGGCGGCTCTTATGTGCTCTTCGGACGCTTGGGCTACAAAAATAATATCCGTTTTCCCGTCTATCAAATTTTTGTAGGCACCATCAGTTTTATTGGCTTGCACCAGCTTCTCAGCCTGCTCGGGGGAATACAAAGCCTGCGCCATGGCTGCGTATACCGGGTAAGCCGCAGTAGCGCCGTCAAGGCGAGGAGCCGTGTCATCGTCAAAATGCAAACTGGGCGGGGGTTGAATTTTCACGAGTACGTTGTCTGCTGCAAACGGTCGGTACTCTGCAAGATTAACTTCTTCGATGAGCGCTTCGCCTTTTAGCTTTCCAGAAATAAAGGCCTTGCGCCTATCGTCTGCCTGCCACAGCAAAACACACAGCAGCACTGAAAAAACAGCAGCTACAGGCCAAAGCCCTCGCAAGTTGTCCATGCTGCGATGGCGGCTACCCAACCAAAAAAATAACACGGCGGTGGCATAAAGTAATGATGCAATTGACAGCAAGACCCACATATTGCCCTCCATCATCAACAGTATGAAGATTCCAAAATAAGGTAAAAAGACCAAAACCAAGGGGCTTTTTGTTAGTTGCTCAAAATCCCCACCGTTAAGAGCCATGGCCAGGGCCCATACCAGCCATGTAACTAAGAGCGCGGCTACAACAGGCAGGTAACGTGCCGAAAAATTGGAGGGCAATTGCGCACGCCGCGCAAACACAAAAGTTAAGCTGCCAACTAAAACAGTGATGCCTGCGTACAGCGCATAAAGTAATGGGATACCCAGGCTATTTTTCATGGGAATGGTAACCATAAAAACAGGCACCAGCAGGCACTGCAAAGCTACCGGTAAGCCGACGATGGTGAGCAACAAAACTTTGATGGTGTAGCGTACTGTGTTGGCCATATTGGTCGCAGAGGGTGTTAGTGCTGCATATTGTGCAGCATGGGCACTAAGCGCAACAAGATTTAACCACCATGCAACTGCTGCTTGGCCACTGCCACCAGCGCCGCTGTCAGGCTGTTTAGCACCTCAGACTCTAGGTTCCAGCAGTGCCAATACAGCTGCACGGGCAGCACATGCCACGGGGCGACATTAACCAAACGGCCCGCATCAATCAAAGGCTGCGCCAACAGCGCAGGCACCACACCTACGCCCCAGCCTGCCAGCACGGCGCGTACCTGCGCCTCTGACCCTGGCACAAACACTTGGCCTAGCATCACGCGTTTAAGGCCAAAGGCCGTGGCCACAAACTCGGGCTGCATGTCGTCTTTGCGGTTAAAGGCGATAAAGGGCACTTTGCGAAAATTGTGCGCAGTAAGCCCTGCCTGCATGCCAAACTGCGCCATCACCTCGGGCTCGCTGGCGCACACCGCCACGTAGTGCATGGCGCCCAGCGGTATCACTTTGCAGCCGCGCATAGCTTGCTTAAGCGTAGTAACACAGCCCAGCACTTGCCCCTCGCGCAGCCATTCTTGGGTAAAGTCTTGGTCGTCTACGATTATTTCCAGCGGCAGGCCTTGGCGCACCAGATCGCCCACAGCGCCCATGGCCCAGGTGGCAATGCTGTCGGCGTTGATGGCAATCGAGACACGCTCTTCTTCACGCGCGCCGCCCAGCGAGCTGGGGGCCAGCTCTTTCAGGTCGCGCTCCAGGTCAGCGCGCAGCAGGCGCATTTGCTTGGTGTGTTTAAGCAGCAGCTGCCCCGCCGAGGTGGCCTTGAGCGGGCGGCTGCGCACAATCAGCACCGTGCCCACCTGGGACTCTAGCGCGCGCAGCCGCTGAGATACCGCCGACTGGGTGATCGATAAGCGCTGGGCGGCGCGCTCAAACCCGCCCTCCTCCACAATGGCCGCAAGGCATTCCAAAGCGTCGGGGTCAAAAGTACTCATGGTAGGTGGGCTGTTTCCAGTATTAGTTCGCCTGATGATTTTACTAAAACTTTAATTTAGCTGTTAATGTTTTTAGTTATCAAGCACACTGGCTGTTATGAAAATTATTGTTCTGGGTGCAGGCATTATTGGTATCAGCACGGCCTGGCATTTGCTAGAGCGTGGGCATGAAGTGGTGGTGGTAGACCGGCAAGGCATGCCGGCCCAGGAAACCAGTTTTGCCAACGCAGCGCAAATATCGGTGAGCTACTGTGAGCCGTGGGCCAACAAAGAGGCCCCGCTCAAAGCGCTTAAATGGATGTTTTCAGCCGAAGCGCCGCTGCTGTTCAGGCCGCAGTGGCCGCTGGGCAAAGGCTTTGCCCAGTACACTTGGGGCCTGCAGTTTTTGGCCCAGTGCAATGACGCGGCTTTTGCCCGCAATGTGCAGCAGCTGGTGGCCCTGGGCCGCTACAGCCACGCCGCACTGAAAGACGTGGTGCAAGCCACTGGCATAGAGTACCAGCGCCTGGAAAAAGGCATTGCCCACTTTTTTACCGACCAAAAGTCGTTTGACGCGGCCGCAGGCGAGGCCGCACTGATGCAAAAGTACGGCGTGGGTCGCCGCGTAGTCAGCCGCGACGAGCTCCTGGCCATCGAGCCTGCTTACCGCCACTTTGGCCACAGCATCGCTGGCGGCACTTTTACCGCCAGCGACGAGTCGGGCGATGCGCGCGTTTTTACCCTCAAACTGGCCGACCTGTGCGCCCAGCGCGGCGCCCAGATGCTGATGGGACACGACATAGAGCAGCTAGACCAAGTTGCCAACACGGTAGATTCGGTTACGGTGCGGTCGCGCCACACGGGCACACAAACTGTGCTGCGCGGTGATGCCGTGGTGGTGGCTTGCGGCAGCTATTCAGCCCCACTGCTGCGCACAGTGGGCGTGCACGTACCGGTGTACCCTGGCAAGGGCTACAGCGCCACCTTGCCACTGCTCAAGCCTGATGCCGCACCCCAAGTGTCGTGCATTGACGGCGGCAAAAAAATAGCCATCTCGCGCTTGGGCAACCAGCTGCGCGTGGCGGGCACCATCGAGGTGGGCGGCTACGATTTGTCGCTGACCTCCAGCCTGGCGCAAAAGCGTTGCCAAATGCTGCTAGACCGCATAGAAGAGCTGCTGCCCGGCGTGGCCGACACCCGCAATGCCGCCCAAGGCGGCCAGCCCAACCTGTGGTGCGGACTGCGCCCTGCTACGCCCACCAACATTCCCTTGATTGGCCGCACCAAGCTGAACAAGCTATGGGTCAATACCGGGCACGGTACCTTAGGCTGGACGCATGGCGCAGGCTCAGGCAAAGCCATGGCCGAGCTGATCAGCGGGGACACGCCCGCAATGCCATTTAACTGCTACGGTTTTGCGCCTGCAGTGGCCTAAGCAAGCCACCCGCGGCGCTTACTGTTTGCGCTGCACAAACAAATTGCGTTTGGCATCCTCGGGGTAGGCAAAAGTCACCGCCCCGTTTTTTACCATGCCCATCACCAGCATGTTTTGGGTGATCGCATCTTTGTCGTTCAGGCTGAACGGTTTTTCATACGTACCCACCACGCCGTAGTAGGTGCGGGCCATGTTCTCCAAGGCTTTTTTGAGCACCGGGCCGTTAATGGTGCCGTCGCGCACGCCAAACAAGGAGTACATCAAAAGGTAGGTTGCGTCGTAAGACTGCGCTGCTGCCATGGGCACGGTAAGGCGGGCACCTTTGTACCTGCGGGCGTAGGCAGTTAAAAATGACGCGCGGCGTTCGTTGCTGGGCTCGGCAATAAAGGTTTGCGCCATCAGCGCGCCGTCGGCAGCTTCTTTGGCACCGTCAATAAAAAACGGGAACGACAGTGTCCACGCGCCTACTTGCGGCACCTTCCAGCCCAGCGCTTGGCGGCCTTTGGCAATCACCGCGTTCTCCTGGCCTACGGTGTAGCTAAACACGACTTCGGCCCCCGCGTCGCGGGCGGCTTTTAGCTCGGCGCTAAGGTCTTTTACACCGATGGCAAAGCGGGCTATGTGCACGGCTTTGAGCTTTTTGGCCTCCAGCGCTTTTTCCACATCTTTAAGGCCCGCTTCGCCGTAACCGGTGGTGTCGGCAAACACCGCCACTTTGGTCCAACCGCGCTTGACGATGTCGTCCACCACAAACGGTGCCTGGATCGCATCGCGCGCCGAGTTGCGAAAAATATAGCTATCTGGCGCGGGAAACTTGGCTGTCAGCGGTGAACCTGTGGCGCACGGAATCAAGAGCGGCAACTGCGCCGCCTGAAAAGTCTCTAGCGATTTGGCCGCCACACCGGTGTTGCAAAAACCAATCACCACGGCCACCTTCTCGGCCACCAGCGCTTGGCTTTGCTTAAGGCCTTCGTCCGGGTTGGCTTTGTCGTCTTTGATAACCAGCTCTAGCGGGCGGCCCAGGTAGCCACCCACTGCGTTAATCTCATCGACCGCCAGCTGAACGCCCTGCAACATGGGCACACCAAAGTCTGCCGATGGCCCGGTAAAGGGGCCAATCACGCCCACGCGAAACGTGTTGGTTTGTGCAGGCGCCATGCTGGCCGCTAAGCCCCACACCAGCGCGCAGGTGATGCGCAAACATTGCGTGTAGGGTTGTTTGTAGTTATATGCCATATTTAACGGCACTTTAAACCGGCGCGCTATTCCATGCTATGGGGTTGCTACTGAGTGCAGCAGGCGCTGTCAGCAGGCCGTCAGCGCGTTGGCTTGGGTTGTGGGGCAGTGAGCCCTGCGGGTTTGAACCCGGCTTGTACGGTGGGCTCCAACAAACGCTCGCTTTGCCAGCGCACCAGGTCCAGCCACATTTGCCGCATTTCAGAGGCCAGCGGGGTGCGAAAGGCGCTGGGCAGTTCGATGGTAACCACGGGCATGCGTTTGTGCACGCCGCCGTAGTTGCCCAAACTGCCAGGGAAAATACCTACTTGGTCTAGGTACAAACGGCCTAGCTTGGCCGGCGGTGTGGTGGGGCCGTCAAAGTCCAGCACGCCGTAGGGCGCGTGGATGCTCACAATCATGTGCGGCTTAAAGCGCTCCATCTCGTCGTGCAAAAACTTAGACTCTGGCTCGCTCAGCGGCTTGGGGCCGGGCCAGCGGCGGGGGTCGCGCTGGACCCTGTGTTCCCAGTACTGGGCGGCTTCTTTGTCCCAATTGGGCGTAGGAAAGTTGCGGTTTAAATCAACCCCGCGGGCATTGGTGCGCCGCGCTGGGCTGGTAAGCAGGCCGTCGGGGTTGAGCAAGGGCACAAAGCGCCAGTGGGTTTGTGCGGGAATTTCGCGTGCCAAGCCAATCCAGTGCAATGCCAGCGCGGCAGACGAGAGCTCGTCACCGTGGATACCGCCTACCACCAGCACGCGCAGTTTGGCGCCCTCCAGGGGCATGTCGCGCAGCCACAGTGGCTGGCCTTTGACCGAGCGGGCGGTAGAGTCTTTAAGCTGCGCGGCCTGGCACAGCGCTAGGCTGACATTGGGCAGCTTGCGGGCCAGCTCGTCGCAGCCTGCGGCGTAGGCTGTACTGCACAGCAAGGCCCACGCTGCGGCGCATGTGCAGGCAAGTGTCCGGTTTAACGTCCGGTTTAGCCGCACAGTTTTTGGCGTGCCGTTTGCAGGGCCGCCTCCAGCTGCGCACCCAGCAAATCTGCCGAGGCCACGCCTTGCATGCGCGGCGCAACCTCAAGGCCTTGCGAATTTAAAAACAGCACGCTGGGTGTCATTTTGGCTTGGTAGGCGGCGGCTATGTCGGCACCCGTGCTGGGGCGGCCTTGAAAATTAGCCACTGCCCGGCGGCGGTCATTGACGGTAATTTGCACCGCATGCAAGCCTTCTTGGCGCATGGGGGCCAGGTAGTTGCGCCGTAGCAGTTCGCACCACGGGCAGCCGGGCAAGCTGACCAGCAGCACCAGTGGCGCGCACTGGCTTTGCGCTTGGGCACCCGCGCTTTGCAGCGAAGCAGGCGTGGGCAGGGCGGTTTCGCCACGCTGTGTGGTGCCCTGTTGCGCCCAGGCAGTGCCAGCAATGCCAGCCAAGGCAGCCCCGGCCCACAGCATGCTACGCCGCTTCACAACCACGGCCCTGCCAAATTGGCTTTAAACAGGCACATTCGTTCTACACCTTGAGTTTTAAGCATTTAGGGCTATCGCCCAAGGAAATGCTGCATAGTTAGCTATACTATTCATAGTACTAAGACCGTACAATGGAATCTAAAACTTCCCTTGTATGCTGCCCTAAAGTGGGCGGCGGCAGGTCGGTGCGCACAGGCGTGAGCGACATTTTGATCGGACTGGCCACCAGCTGTACCGCCCCGCCCAGCGGGTGCTGCCAAGTGTGCACCATGCCGCGTGCAAGCACCTGAGGGTCGGCAAAAACCTCCGCCAAATTGTTAATCGCACCGCAGGGCACTTTGGCAGCTTCTAGTGCAGCCAGCCAGTCATGTTTGGTGCGGGTTTTAAAAATGGCTTCCAGCAAAGGCACCAGGGTGGCGCGGTGGCGCACACGGCCTTGGTTTTTGGCAAAGCGCGGGTCTGCGGCCAGGTGGGCGCAGCCCGCCACTTGGCACATTTTGGCAAACTGGCCGTCATTGCCTACGGCCAGAATAAAGTGGTCTTTTTCGGCCTTAGTGCTGCCGTTCGGTGGCGCAGCGGGTGGGGCTGCTTGTGATGCTGCGGGTGCGGTTTCAAACACTTGGTAGGGCACAATGTTTTGGTGCGCATTGCCTGCCCGGCCCGGTACGGTACCTGTTTTGGCCCCGCTGACCAAATAGTTGGCCCCCAGGTTGGCCAGCATGGCCACTTGGGTGTCTAGCAGGGCCATGTCTATGTGCTGGCCCTGCCCTGTGCGCTCGGCATGGCGCAGTGCAGCAAGAATAGCGGTGCAGGCGTACATACCGGTGAACAAATCGGCCACGGCCACGCCCACTTTTTGCGGCCCCCCGGCCACGCGCTGGCCGGTGCTGGCATCTACCAGGTCATCGCGCTCACCGGTCACGCTCATCAAGCCGCCCATGCCCTGCACCGCGTAGTCGTAGCCTGCGCGGTCTTTGTACGGGCCAGTTTGGCCAAAGCCGGTGATGCTGCAGTACACAAGTGAGGGTTTGAGCTGCTGCAAACTGGCAAAGTCCAGCCCATAGCGTGCCATGTCGCCTACTTTAAAGTTTTCCACAAACACATCGCACTGCAGCACCAAATCGCGCACGGTTTGCTGGCCCTGGGGCGTGGCAATATCACATGCCACCGAACGCTTGTTGCGGTTGGTGCCCAGGTAGTACGCCGCCTCGCTGGTGTCGTTGCCTTGGGCATCTTGCAAAAACGGCGGCCCCCAGGTGCGCGTGTCGTCGCCGCCCACACCGCCCTGCATAGGGCGCTCAATTTTGATCACATCAGCGCCCAGGTCAGCCAGCGTTTGGGTGCACCACGGCCCCGCCAGCACACGGGACAGGTCGAGAATTTTGATTCCGTCTAAAGCATTCATAGAGCTATTGTCTACCAAACTTTAAGCAAAGTGCGGCTTAGTGCCGTCTACACTCACTTTGCAAAGCAGTGGCTGCATATTTCGCAGCGCTGGCCATTGCCAACGATTGCCCGGCAAACTGAAGGCCGCAATCCATGCGACTGCATAGCCCAGTGATCCCAACGATAATACCTTAATGGTTTATATACAAAAGCACCTGATTAGCTACCTGCCTCAGACATGCGCAGAGCACGCAAGGTATGGGGTTTAGTAGTCACTGCGGCACGAAGCAGTCGCGGCACCATGGCAGCCAA
>JAYWGO010000085.1:0-18809 GCA_043778205.1 Polaromonas sp.
TAATTTTATGAAAAAGAAAAATATCTTTTTAGCAATCATCTCAATGATATTGCTATTTCAAATTCCTGCCAATGCCATAACAAAAATATGGGTAGGTGGCACGAGTTCAGATTGGAACACAGGGAGTAATTGGTCGCCCACAGGCGTTCCAGCAGCTACAGATGATATAGTAATACAAAGTATTGCTCCAGCTTCAGCACAAAACTGCATACTTACACTGAACGTAACTTGTGCGAGTGTTACAAGTACAGGGAGTAGTCGTAAATTTGCGTTAGGTACATTTACTATGACTGTCAACGGGAATGTATCCCCAACGAGCGGACTTGGTAATTCCCTTTTTATAATGTCTCCTACTTCTACCCTCGTTGTCATAGGCGCAGTGGGAGCAAATGCTAATAATTTACAAACTCCAGCATCAACTGGTACAGTAAGATTTGAAGGAACAAGTGTTATTACTATTCCTACCAATCAAGGATCTTGGGGCAGTATGATAGTTAATAAAACAGGTGCTGGCTCTGTAGCTGTTGATGCGGCTAATCTTAATAAATTTTTAGATATCACACTTCAAAATGGTATATTTGCCACTGGTGTGCCTTCTGGTGCTATAGTATTGCCAAAATTAAACATCATTGCTGGTGCAAGTGCTACAAGTAATATTACAGTTGCAGGTGCTAGTAACAGTGAGTTGCGTGTACTAAATGTAGAGGTTTTTGGTGGTACTAGTACTATGGATCCATCAGATAATCTTGCTGTTTCTGGTAATTGGACACAATCAGGTACAGGCACTTTTATCAATGCAGACGCTACCAATGGGGTAATATTTACAGGAGCGGCTAATAGTATAGTGAGCAGCACAGTTGCAAATCCTGTTGATATACAAGCTAATGTGCAAATATTAAAAACTGGAGTTGCACCCAATAATAAAGTAACAATAACACAAGCAACTGTTGTCGGCACAATTGCTGCCAAATGAGGGTGAGGCTGTGGACTGTTGAAGGATGCAGATGGTGTAGAAGAAGAGGTGGAACCAACAGTGAAGACGCCTAAGTAGGGGTTCCCGTTACTGTCACGAGCAAATCACGCCTTCTAGGTCTTTGCCTGGGATAGGCAAAATAAACGGGTTAGAGCCCGTGCACATCAGCAGGCGGTCGTATTCCACCTCGGTGCCATCGTCAGCGCGCACGGTGCGTTTGACGCGGTCAACCTCCACCACTTTTTTGCCTGCGTGCAGGGTGATGTTGTTTTCTTTGTACCAATCCCAGCTGTTAAGCACAATTTCATCGAGCGTTTGTTCGCCCGCTAGCACAGGGCTGAGCAAGATGCGGTTGTAGTTGGGGTGCGGCTCTGCACCAAATACGGTCACGTCATACAGGTCGGGCGCAATCTTTAAAAGCTCTTCAATGGTGCGTACACCTGCCATGCCATTGCCTACCATCACTAACTTCGATTTCTTCACAAGGTTCCTTTAGATTACGCTGTATTTTTAAGAGACAATGGTGCAAACCCCATGCCAAGCTGTGCAACCATTTGCGCACCAAGTTAGTGCAACCTTGTAAATTCCCCCATGACCGACCCCATTCGCCTTGCCAAACGCCTTGCTGAGCTGGTGCCTTGCTCGCGCAGCCAAGCTGAGCAGTACATTGAAGGCGGCTGGGTGCGGGTGAACGGCCAGGTGCAAGAAAGTCCGCAGCACCGCGTCACTAACGAACGCATTGAGCTAGACCCCAACGCCACTTTGCTGGACAGCCTGCCCATGACCCTGCTGCTGCACAAGCCCGCTGGCTACGACTGGGGCGATGGACGCAAACCCGCCGGTGAGCTGCTGCTGGACGCGCACCGCAGCAAGGCTGACCGCTCGGGCGTACGCCTGCTGCAGCGCCACCTGCGCGAGCAGGTGTGCGTAACCCCGCTAGAGGCCGGGGCCAGTGGGCTGGTGGTGTTTACGCAAGATTTCCCGGTTCGCCGCAAGCTGTGGGACGATGCTGCGGGCGTTGAAAACGAAGTGATTGTGGACGTGACGGGCGAAGTGACCGAAGACACGTTGCACGCCTTGAACCGCCCACTGGTACGCAACCAGCGGCCCGTGCTGTTGGCCAAAGTGGCCCTGAGTAAGCAAACCGAGGCGTTAACGGGGCTGCGCTTTGCGGTCAAAGGCGGCGAGGTGGGCGCGATTGCCATGGTGTGCGAGCACGCAGGGCTGGTGGTGGTGGGCATGAAGCGCATTCGCGTAGGCCGTGTGCCTATGTCAGACCTAGCGGTGGGGCAATGGCGGTTTTTGCTGCCGCATGAACGGTTTTAAGAGCGTTTTAGCCCTGTGGCCCACGTAAATGCTGCATGGGCAGCTATTAATTTTATAGTATTGGGTATTTGCAATCAGCCCAGCAAATCGGCCACATCCAGCATGCGCTGGGCTACATCGGCCAGCTTAAGGCCTTTGTCCATGGCGGTTTTGCGCAGTTTGTCGTAGGCGGCTTGCTCGCTCAGGCCTTGGCGGGCCATGAGGATGCCTTTGGCGCGGTCGATCACTTTGCGCTCTTGCAGCTCGCCTTTGGCCTCTTGAATTTCGCGCAGCAAGCCTTGCTCACGCTCAAAGCGGGCCATGGCCACGTCCAAAATCGGGCGAATGCGCTCAGGTGCCAAGCCCGCCACAATGTAGGCTGAGACACCGGCGGCTACAGCGTCTTTCACGTGCGCAGTGTCGTTGTCGTTGGTAAACATCACAATCGGTCGGCGGTCGTGGCGGGTGGCCATTACCACGTGCTCTAGCGCGTCACGTGCATCGCTTTCGGCATCCACAATCACCATGTCGGGCTGCAACTGGGCCAGCCGCTCCTCTAAAAAGCTGTCGGCAGGCAGCACGGCAATGAGGTTGTAGCCGTTTTCCAGCAAACCAATGCGCAGTTGGCGCGAGCGAGAGGCCTCTTGCAAGGCGTGTTCGTCTTGTTCATCGGGTGTGAGGGACATGGGGGCCACTACCACGATGCGCAAATTGGGTGCAGTGTTAAACGCATTGTTGGCCACAGTAGGGGCTAATTTAGGGTGCAAAAAGTCGGAACCAGGTGAAAGCATAGCTAGTTCGTGCAAAAATCGGGCCATATTGGGAGCGCTATGCTGATTTTAGGATTTGAGTCGTCGTGTGATGAAACCGGTGTGGCCTTGGTAGACGCTGCAGGCCCCGGCCTGCCCCGGCTGCTGGCTGCGGCACTGCACAGCCAAATAGCCATGCACCAAGCCTACGGCGGCGTGGTGCCCGAACTGGCCAGCCGCGACCACATTCGCCGTGTGATTCCACTAACAAAAGAGGTGATGGCCCAAGCAAATGCTGCACAGGCAGCTATTGAACTAGTAGCATTTACGCGCGGCCCAGGATTGGCTGGTGCGCTGCTGGTAGGCGCTGGCGCGGCCTGTGCCATGGCCGCTGCCTGGGGCAAACCCGTGGTGGGCGTGCACCATTTAGAGGGGCATTTGCTGTCGCCATTTTTAAGCGCTGACCCGCCGCAGTTTCCGTTTGTGGCGCTACTGGTGTCTGGCGGGCACACCCAGCTCATGCGGGTGGACGGCGTGGGCCAGTACCAGATGCTGGGCGAAACCATCGACGACGCAGCAGGCGAGGCATTTGACAAATCGGCCAAACTGCTGGGCCTGGGCTACCCCGGCGGCCCAGCCCTGGCCCTGCTGGCCGAGCAGGGCGACCCAGCGGCCTACAAGCTGCCGCGCCCGCTGCTGCACAGCGGTGACCTTGATTTTTCTTTTGCAGGCCTTAAAACGGCGGTACTGACCCAGGTAAAGCGCTTGGTGCACGACGTGCCCGAAGGCGCGCGCGTGCGGGCCGACCTGCTGGGCACGCTGACCGCACAAACCCGCGCTGACCTGGCTGCCAGCACCCAGGCCGCCATCACCGAAGTGCTGGTGAAAAAATCGCTCAAAGCTTTGGTTGCCACGGGGCTTAAGCGCTTGGTGGTGGCCGGTGGGGTAGGGGCCAACACCTCCCTGCGCCAGCAGCTCAATGCAGCCTGCGCAGCGCGCGGCGTGCAGGTGCACTACCCTGAGCTGCATTTGTGCACTGACAACGGGGCCATGATCGCCATGGCCGCCGCCATGCGCTGGCAAGCAGGCATGTCCCAGGCTAGCACCGAATATGCTTTTAACGTCAAGCCGCGCTGGCCACTGGATGCCATCCACAGCGGCGGCGCTTAGGCCATGGTTGTACCTACTGCCACGCTGCAAACTGTCGCCGTACAAGGCGTGGCACTGGAGCTGGCGCACATTGCAGGCAGCGCGGCACTGGCACCGATTGTTTTTTTGCACGAAGGCTTAGGCTCGGTGGCCCTGTGGCGCGACTTTCCCCAGCGGGTGTGCGCTGCCACTGGGCGGGCGGGCTGGGTGTATTCACGCCGAGGTTACGGGCAGTCGGCCCCAGCGCTGCTGCCGTTGCACGCTAACTATTTGCACCTAGAGGCTTGGCAAGTGCTGCCCGCCCTCTTGGCCCAGTGCAATGTCAAACAGCCTGTGTTGCTGGGCCATTCTGACGGCGCCAGTATCGCGCTGCTGCACGCCAGCCGCTTGCCTACCACCGCCTGCATTGCCATGGCACCGCACCTGTTTGTGCAAGACATTAGCCTGCACAGCATCCGCGCGGCGTGCGCTGCGTTTGCCGCAGGCCCACTGCGCAGCAAGCTGGCCAAGTTCCACGCCGATGTAGACCATGCCTTTGTGCAGTGGAGCCAAGTTTGGCTTAGCGAGGCGTTTGCCAGCTTTAACATCACCGCAGAATGCGCGCAGATAACCTGCCCCTTGCTGGCCCTGCAAGGCTATGACGATGCCTACGGCACCATGGCGCAGATGGATGCGTTGATGGGCAATTTTACTAACGAAAACCCCTTGTGGCCCAAGGAAATGCTGCACAGGCAGCTATTAAAAATAGAGCACTGTGGGCACGCACCGCACACAGATCAACCTGCGCAGGTGCTGCAGGCAGTGGCTGATTTTTTGCAGCCGCTGGGCTAACGGGCGGCGCGCTGCACAGGGGGCTTGAAGGTTCAGTCAACCAAGCTGTGAACCACTAGCCTGCGGCTTACCAGTTGTCTGACCGCATGATACTTTCCCACTTGCTGTTGACCACGCGGTACACGCTGACCACGCCGTAGCGCTGCTCACCTTTGTCGGTCCATTTCATCGAGCCAGTGACAGGCGCATAACCATCGACCTTGCGCAGTGCCTCGGTGATTTTGGCGGGGTCTACACTGCCCGCCCGTCTGATGGCGTTGGCCAGTATGTGGGTAACATCGTAGGTGTAGTGGCCGCCATAGGCAGGCGGTACTTTGAAGGCGGTTTGGTAGGCGGCTAAAAATGCCTGGCCACCCGGGAATTCGTTGGCTTCCAGCACAATGGAGGTGGCGTAGAACGCACCCACATTACCGGTTTGTTTGATCATATCGGTGGTCTTGATCATGTCGGTACCCAAAATCGTGATTTGCTTGTTGTAGTCGATTTTGGTTAAATTCTCAATCAAACCCACCAGTTGGAAATCGTTTATCGTGCTAACCACCACTTGCACGCCTTCGGCTTTGAGCTTGTCTGCCAAAGCTGCAAAATCTTTGGTTTTGTCGTCAAAGCTCTGGCGAATAGTGATGGTTTTTTTACCTTTGAGTTGTTCAGCGGCTGCGTTGGCCAAGCCTATGCCGTACAAAGTGCCATCGTCAATCACTGCAAACTTAGTGCCTTCTATTTGGCTGGCTGCAAATGAGCCTACCGCGCGGGCTTGCAGGTCGTCATTGGCCACCAGGCGCAGGGTGGTGGGAAAACCTAGCTGGGTAAATTTAGGGTTGCTGGAGATCGCCAGCTGGACAATGCCTTTTTCCGCATAAATAGGGGCCGCTGCAATGCTCACACCAGAATTTAGGTGGCCTACCACAGCTATTACGCCTGCATCTACCAAGGCTTGGGCCACTTTTTTGCCTTCATCGGCGTTGGCCTTGTCGTCCATGGCTACCATTTCTAGCTTAACTACTTTGCCATTGACTTTAAAGCCTTCTTTGTTCAGTTCGTCAATCGCCATTTGTACGCCATTGGCCAAGTCTTTGCCTAGCGCAGCCAAGCCACCCGACATGGGCTGCGCGACCCCGATTTTGATGGTGTCGGGTACACGGTTGCATGCACCAAGCGACAAAGTTAAAGCGCAAAGTGCCACTGCACTGAGGGCGCTGCGGCGTGGTAAATAAACCATGGTGAGTTTCTCCTAAGCGGTATTCGCTGTGTTGCAATTGTTAACACGTATTAAAGACGGGGTGCAATCATTCCCCCTTAGTGTTAACACTAGGTTGAGAGAAAAACTATGCATAAAAAAGCAGCATGGAAACCACGCAGTTTTTATGCCGGTAGCTGGGTGTACTGCGCAGACAGTGCGGTAAAAGCGGCCAATTGCGGGTCGACTTGGGTTTCTTCTTGCAAAATCTGGGCCACTTGCGCCGCCAAGCTGGCGGCCAAGCGGGCATCTAAAAACAGCATGCGGCTGCGCCGTGCCAGCACATCTTCTACCGTGCGGGCAAATTCAAAGCGCGCCGCGTAGCGCACCATGGCTTCGGTCAAGCCGCCGCCCAGCGCGTTTTGCGCACCGGGCAGGGCCAGCACGCTGGCTGCTTCACTGCCGTAAGAATGCAACCCGGCGGGTGCTGTCATGGGGATGCTAGAGGGCTGGGCACCCATCAGGCTGAGTGTTTCGGTCACGCCGCCGGTGCGCGTGGGCAGCAGCTGGGCTTCAAATGCGCGCTGCAGCACGTCTTCGGCCATGGCGCGGTAGGTGGTCCATTTGCCGCCCGTGACCGTCAGCAGGCCCGACTTGCTGACCAAAATGGTGTGTTCGCGGCTGATCGCCTTGGTGTTGCCTGCGTCGTCGTCTTGCTGCTTAACCAGCGGACGCAGGCCCACCCAGATTGACTTTACATCGCTGCGCTGCGGTGCTTTGGTGAGGTATTTGGCGGCTTCGCTCAAAATAAACTGCACTTCTTCGGCAAACGGCGTGGGCTCACGCGCCAGGTCGTCGCGTGGGGTGTCGGTGGTGCCCAAAATAACTTTGCCTAGCCAAGGCACCGCAAACAGCACCCGGCCATCGGCCGTTTTAGGCACCAGCAAAGCGTGGTCGGTGGGGAAAAACTCACGGTCTACGACGATATGCACCCCTTGGCTGGGTGCCACCATGGTTTTTACCGGGCGCTGGGTGCTGTCGCCGTCTTGCTGGCGCAGGGCATCCACCCACACGCCTGCGGCGTTCACCACGCATTTGGCTTTGACGGTATAAGGCGTGCCTGTCTCAACGTCTTGCACCTGCAGGCCCGTTACGCGGTTGTTCTCGTGCACCAGCTGGGTGACGCTACAGTAGTTAACCAGCAAAGCGCCGCGCGCTGCGGCTGTTTTGGCCAGCGTGATGGCCAAACGGGCATCGTCAAACTGGCCGTCCCAGTATTTCACACCGCCTACCAAGCCTTGCGGCTTGGCGGTGGGCAGCAGCTTGAGTGTGCCCGCGCGACGCAAAAATTCGGTTTTACCCAAGCCCGCTTTGCCTGCCAGCAGGTCGTACATTTTCAGGCCAATGCCGTAAAAAGGGGTCTCCCACCAGTGGTACGACGGCATCACAAACGGCAGCGGCTGCGCCAGGTGCGGGGCGTTGCGCATCAGGGTAGTGCGCTCGTGCAAGGCTTCTCTAACCAGGCTGATATTGCCCTGCGCAAGGTAGCGCACGCCACCATGCAGCAGCTTGGTGGCCCGCGACGAGGTGCCTTTGGCAAAGTCGTGGCTTTCAAACAGCACCACGCTAAAGCCGCGTGCGGCTGCATCTAGCGCGACCCCTAGGCCCGTGGCACCACCGCCTACCACGGCGACATCGTAAGTGATGGGCAGGGCTAGCCGGGCGATAAGTTGTTCACGTTGCATGGGGCATCCTGTGTTAACTGCATGTAACAGTAAGTAGATGGTGGTTATTCGATATTTTTCTTAAATATGCGATATTGTTCGTTAATTTGCGATTCTATCGTTTCCTCATACAGTTTTAGAGACTCAACGAACATATCCTTCACGCCAGCGTCGCAATAAAGTGTCGTAAGAGACCGTTTTGCCCGTTGGTTTTTCATTGCTCAGTTTTTTCCAAGGTGCTTTGGTATCGGACAAATAGTCTTCCGGCTTCTTCTTGGTGTTCAATACAGGAGGGCAGTTCACCATGCCCGCACGGCTTAAACGGGCCATCACCTGGTCCATTTCTTCAGCCAAATTGTCCATGGCTTGCTGAGGTGTTTTCTCACCTGTCACCGCCACGGCGACGTTTTTCCACCATAGCTGTGCGAGCTTGGGATAGTCTGGAACGTTAGTCCCTGTCGGTGTCCACGCTATGCGTGCGGGGCTGCGATAAAACTCAATCAGCCCACCGTATTTAGCAGCATTTTGCGTAAAGTAGCTGTGGTTGATATCGCTTGAGCGAATAAACGTTAAGCCGACAATTGACTTTTTGAGTGAGACTGTTTTACTGGTCACAAATTGCGCATACAACCAAGCCGCCGCCGTCTTATCGGCATCATGGTTTTTGAAAAAAGTCCATGCACCTACATCTTGGTAGCCGTTTTGCATGCCATCCTTCCAATACGGGCCGTTCGGACCGGGTGCCATTCTCCATTTGGGCGTGCCGTCTTCGTTCATCACCGGCAACCCCTTTTTAGTCATATCTGCCGTAAAGGCGGTGTACCAAAATATTTGCTGCGCGATTTGGCCTTGGGCTGGCACGGGGCCAGCCTCCCCAAAGGTCATGCCTATAGCCTCTCTGGGCGCATAGCTCTTCATCCAATCGACATACTTGGTCAAAGCGTACACCGCAGCGGGGGAGTTGGTTGCACCACCTCGCTCCACAGACGCACCTACTGGTGTACAGCCATCTTCAGCAACTTTGATGCCCCATTCATCTATAGGCTTTCCATTGGGGATACCTTTGTCAGCCGTGCCCGCCATGGATAACCAGGCATCCGTAAAACGCCAGCCTAATGAAGGATCTTTTTTGCCGTAATCCATGTGGCCATAGATCGGTTTGCCATCTATGGTTTTGACATCATTGGTGAAAAATTGGGCTATGTCTTCATACGCCGACCAGTTTTGCGGTACACCCAGTTCATAACCATATTTGGTTTTGAATTTGTCCTGTAGCTCTGGTTTAGCGAACAAATCTGCACGAAACCAATACAGGTTGGCAAATTGCTGGTCTGGCAGTTGGTAAAGTTTTTTGTCCGGAGCGGTCGTAAAACTGGTACCGATGAAATCTTTCAACTCCAAATTGGGGTTGGTAAACTCAGCGCCAAATCCTGCCATGTAGTCTGTCAGGTTCATAATTTTTCCATAGCGGTAATGGGTACCTATCAGGTCTGAGTCAGATACCCAGCCATCGTAAATGGATTGCCCAGACTGCATGGAGGTTTGCAGCTTCTCCACTACATCACCTTCGCCGATGATGTCGTGCTTGACTTTGATACCCGTAATTTCTTCAAATGCTTTGGCCAGAGTCTTGGACTCATATTCATGGGTGGCAATGGTCTCGGACACCACCGAGATTTCTTTAATGCCCTTGGCCTTGAGCTTGCCCGCTGCATCTGCAAACCATTTAAGTTCCGTCATTTGTTCTGGCTTGGACAATGTAGAGGGCTGAAATTCAGCGTTAATCCACTGCGTAGCTGGGTCTGACGCGGGCACTGCAGCAGGGGCGGCGACGGTTGTCTTTGGAGGTTCTGCTTTTTTACCGCATGCTGATAATAAAAGCGCAGAGGAAACGACTACAAGGGTGCAAGTTATTTTTTTCACGGTATGTCTCTTGGAACGACTGGCTATGGCGTCAATCAGCACAGCGGATAACAACATCCATAACTGCAGTGCTCAGCACTGCAGTTATGTGTCGAAATTGAAACTAAGCAGGTGCGAGACCGTGCCAGCAACAGGCACGCACGGTCTCGTCACTTGCACTCTGGCTTAGCGTACCTTGCCGTTCTTCCACGCGGTCAGCAGCGTGTCGTAGGCAATGGTTTCACCCTTTGGCTTCTCGTTGGCCAGTTTCTTCCAAGGGGCAGCCTTGTCGCTCAGGTACTTATTAGGGTCACCTTTGGGGTTCATCTTGGGTGCGCAGTTGGCCATGCCCGAGCGTTCTAGGCGAACCATCACCTGGTCCATCTCTTCAGCCAAGTTGTCCATCGCGGCTTGTGGGGTTTTCTCGCCGGTCACTGCTACCGCTACGTTCTTCCACCACAGCTGGGCCAGCTTAGGGTAGTCAGGCACGTTGGTGCCCGTGGGGGTCCACGCCACGCGGGCTGGGCTGCGGTAAAACTCAACCAAGCCGCCTAGTTTAGGTGCCATGTCGGTCATTGCTTTTGACTGAATGTCAGATTCACGAATGGGGGTGAGGCCCACAATGGTCTTCTTCAATGACGTGGATTTGGCGGTAACAAACTGGGCGTACAGCCAAGCGGCGGCTACTTTGTCTGCATCGTGGTCTTTAAAGAAAGTCCATGAGCCTACGTCTTGGTAGCCGTTTTGCATGCCTTGCTTCCAGTACGGGCCGTTAGGGCCAGGGGCCATGCGCCACTTAGGTGTGCCGTCGGCATTGACCACCGGCAGGCCGGGTTTGATCATGTCGGCGGTAAATGCGGTGTACCAAAAGATTTGCTGGGCAATTTGGCCTTGGGCAGGCACGGGGCCGGCTTCACCAAAAGTCATGCCGATAGCCTCTTTAGGCGAGTACTTTTTCATCCAGTCGATGTACTTAGTAAGCGCGTACACAGCAGCAGGTGAGTTGGTCGCGCCACCGCGTGAGACCGATGCACCCTGTGGGTTGCAGCCGTCGGCTGAAGCGCGAATGCCCCACTCATCGATCGGCTTGCCGTTAGGAATGCCCACGTCGGCAGTACCGGCCATGGACAACCAGGCATCGGTAAAGCGCCAGCCCAGCGACGGGTCTTTTTTACCGTAGTCCATGTGGCCATAAATCGCTTTGCCATCAATGTTTTTCACATCTTCGGTAAAGAACGCAGCGATGTCTTCATAGGCGCTCCAGTTAAGCGGCACGCCCAGGTCGTAGCCGTATTTGGCTTTGAACTTGTCTTTCAGGTCTTTGCGCTCAAACAGGTCAGCGCGAAACCAGTACAGGTTGGCAAACTGCTGGTCTGGCAGCTGGTACATTTTGCCGTCGGGCGCCGTGGTAAAGCTGGTGCCGATAAAGTCTTTGATGTCAATACCGGGGTTAGTCCACTCTTTGCCTTTGCCGGTCATGTAGTCGGTCAGGTTCAAAATTTTGCCGTAGCGATAGTGGGTGCCGATCAAATCTGAATCAGAAATCCAGCCGTCGTAAATTGACTTGCCAGACTGCATGGAGGTTTGCAGTTTTTCTACCACGTCGCCTTCACCAATCAGGTCATGCTTGACCTTGATGCCGGTGATTTCGCTGAACGCTTTGGCCATGGTTTTGGATTCGTATTCGTGCGTAGCAATCGTCTCAGACACTACAGAAATCTCCTTAACGCCTTTGGCTTGCAATTTTTTCGCTGCGTCAATGAACCATTTCATTTCAGCGGCTTGCTGGTCTTTGGTTAAAGTTGAAGGCTGAAACTCACTGTCAATCCACTTTTTGGCTGCTGCCTCGTCGGCCACTGCATGGCCTGCCAATGCGCAGGCCACGGCCACTGCAAGTACGCTATATCGTAACTTCATGATTTATCTCCAAATACAGTTATAACCCCTGATTGCAAGGCTGCTACGGCTCCAGGGGGAATGAGCCGATCCTTGATTCTTGCGACTGCGCTAGCCTTTGCGCATGATGAAAGCCAGCAGCAGCATCGATGCTACGAAACTGATCCAAATAGAAGGCTCTGCATCCAAGCTCAACCAAATTGTGAGCTTGCCGCTGACACCAATAAAAATTAAGTTCACATAGGCGGCCGATAGCAGCCCAATAAATAAACGGTCACCACGTGTAGTTTCCAGCGGTAAAAAGCCTTTGCGCATCACCGTGGGCGACTTCATTTCCCACACCGTCATGCCTGCCAGCATGAGCACAATGCAGCCAAAAAATACCGCGACAGGTGTCGTCCAAGCCATCCATTCAAACATTGCCAACTCCTGTTAAACACGGCCCATCGCAAAACCTTTTGCGATGTAATTGCGTACAAACCAAATCACAATGGCACCGGGCACAATAGTGAGCACACCCGCAGCGGCCAGCGTGGCCCAGTCCATGCCCGAGGCAGATATAGTGCGCGTCATGGTGGCGGCAATGGGTTTGGCGTTCACACTGGTCAATGTGCGCGCCAGCAAAAGCTCAACCCAACTGAACATAAAGCAAAAGAAAGCCGCCACACCCACACCGGCTTTGATCAACGGCAAGAAAATGGTGATAAAAAATCGCGGAAACGAGTAGCCGTCGATATAGGCTGTCTCGTCAATCTCGCGCGGAATGCCGCTCATAAAGCCTTCTAAAATCCACACCGCCAGCGGTACGTTAAACAGCAAATGCACCAACGCTACTGCCAGGTGGGTGTCCATCAAACCTACCGACGAATACAGCTGAAAAAACGGCAGTAAAAACACAGCGGGTGGGGTCATGCGGTTGGTCAGCAACCAAAAGAAGACATGCTTGTCACCCAAAAAGCTGTAGCGCGAAAAGGCATATGCTGCAGGCAAGGCCACGGTTAAAGAAATGACAGTGTTGATGGCCACATAAATCAGGCTGTTGATGTAGCCTGAATACCATGCCGGGTCGGTCAAAATAGTTTTGTAATTTTCTAAAGTAAAGTGCTGTGGGAATAATGAAAACCCCGCAACGATTTCATTGTTCGTCTTAAACGACATGTTGACCATCCAGTAGATGGGCAGCAGGGCGAAAATAATGTAGGCAATTAAAAACAGCGTGCGTTTTTGAAACTTGGGCTTATGCATGGCCACCTTCCTTCTCTGCAGTGCCTACGCGCTGCATCCAGTTGTACAAAATAAAGCAAAATAGCAAGATGATCAAAAAGTAGATCAACGAGAAAGCTGCCGCTGGCCCAAGGTCAAACTGGCCGACGGCTTTTTGCGTTAAAAACTGCGACAAGAACGTGGTGGAATTGCCTGGCCCGCCGCCTGTGAGCACAAAGGGCTCGGTGTATATCATGAAGCTGTCCATAAAACGCAGCAGCACCGCGATCATCAGCACGCCGCGCATTTTAGGTAACTGCACATACCAAAACACCGCCAGTTTGCTGGCCCCGTCAATGCTGGCGGCTTGGTAGTAAGCGTCAGGAATCGAGCGCAAACCCGCATAGCCCAGCAAGGCTACCAGCGGTGTCCAGTGCCACACGTCCATCAGCAGCACGGTAAGCCATGCGTGCGTGGCGTTGCCTGTGTAGCTGTAGTCAATACCCAGGCCCAGCAGGGCCGCGCCCATCAGGCCAATATCGGTTCGGCCAAAGATCTGCCAAATGGTGCCCACCACGTTCCACGGAATCAACAGCGACAGCGCCACAATCACCAGCGTGACCGATGACTTCCAGCCCTGCGCAGGCATGGACAGCGCCAGCAAAATACCCAGTGGCAGCTCTACCAGCAGCACAGCAAGTGAAAAAGTAATTTGCCGCAGTAAGGCACCGTGCAACTCTTCGTCGCGCATCACGTTGGCAAACCACTCGGTGCCTACAAAGACCCGCCGCTCGGGTGAAATAATGTCTTGCACTGAATAGTTCACCACCACCATCAGCGGCACAATGGCCGAGAAAGCCACGCAAATCAACACGGGGAGTATCAGAAACCAAGCTTTTTGGTTAACAGGTTTGGTAGTGGTGCTCACGGCACGATCTCCTCATTTTTATAAATGCAACTGTGTTCGCTCATCACCCGCAGCCAAAGGGTTTGGCCTGCTGCGAACTGCGCGGTGCCGGCTGGTAAGCGCGCTTTAACGGTATGGCCTGCTGCGCTGGCCGTCAGAATAATGTGGGTGCCTACGTCTTGCACTTGCGTGAGCTGCATGGGCATCGCGCCTGCGGTGTGCGGCGCTACGGGCTGCACATATTCTGGCCTGATGCCCAGCTTAATGTCGCCATCGGGCATGCTGCGGCCTTTGGGCAGTGGCAAGCTGATACCTGCTGCACTGATGTCTGCAGCACTAATGCCCGCTGCACTCATGCCCGCTGCGCCCATGCCCGTCAGGCGCACGCTGTCCATCTCCACTCGGCCAGACAAAAAGTTCATGCCGGGTGAGCCAATAAAGTGGCCTACAAAGGTGTGGCTAGGCCGCTCAAATAAATCTGCTGCTGTGCCCATTTGCACGGCACGGCCACGTGTCATCACCACCACTTGGTCGGCAAAGGTCAGCGCTTCAATCTGGTCATGCGTCACATAGATCAGCGTGAGTTTGAGCTCGTGGTGAATTTGCTTGAGCTTGCGGCGCAGCTTCCACTTCAAATGCGGGTCAATTACCGTAAGCGGCTCGTCGAACAGTACAGCCGACACATCGGGGCGTACCAGGCCGCGGCCTAGGGAGATTTTTTGTTTGGCATCTGCTGCCAGGCCCGCAGCGCGCTGGTTGAGCTGGTCGCTCATCTCCAGCATCTCGGCTATCTCACCTACGCGCTTGTTAATTTTTTCTTTCGGTACATTGCGGTTGCGCAGCGGAAAGGCCAGGTTTTCAAACACCGTCATGGTGTCGTAGATCACCGGGAACTGGAATACTTGGGCTATGTTGCGCTCTTGCGGTGTAGCACGGGTAACGTCTTTGCCGTCAAAGCGCACACTGCCCTGCGACGGAGCGACCAGGCCTGACATGATGTTGAGCATGGTGGTTTTGCCGCAGCCTGAAGGCCCCAGAAGCGCGTAGGCACCGCCATCTTCAAAAGTCATTTTCAGCGGCAGCAGTGCGTAGTCGCTGTCTTGCTGGGGGTTTTTGCGGTAGGCGTGCGCCAAATCGAGTTCAATGCGTGCCATATCAACGCCCTGTGCTGTGTGTGGGCGCTTGCACCAGCAAGCCGCGCGCGTCAAATAAATATACCTGGGAAGGCTGCAGGTACAAAGTAACCATCTTGCCCAAGTCAAAGTAGTGCACACCGGTGAGCTGTGCTACCAGCTCACCTACCGAGGTGGCCACATGCACATAGGTATCTGAGCCTGAAATTTCGGCCAACTCGACCTTGCCTGCGATGGCGACGTCACCTGCGTGCTGCTGGGTGCGCAGCACATTGGCGCGCACGCCTACTGTCAGCGTGCGCGAGGCATTGGTGGGTGCATTGCGTGCCATCAAAGGCCCGCCATTTAGCTGAATACCTTGTGGTGTGACGGTGGCATCTACCAAGTTCATCGGCGGGTCGCTGAAGGCACGCGCTACCCGCAGTGATTTAGGGTTGTGGAACACCTCAGCCGTAGGGCCGTATTGCAGGAGTTCTCCACCGTCCATCACGGCAGTGTGGCCGCCCAGCAGCAGGGCTTCGCCGGGCTCGGTGGTGGCGTAAATGACGGTAGATTCACCCGCGGCAAACAGCGCGCTGAGTTCCTCGCGCAACTCCTCGCGCAGTTTGTAGTCCAGGTTGACCAGCGGCTCGTCCAGCAGCATCAGCGGTGCGCCCTTGGCCAGCGCCCGGGCCAGCGCCACGCGCTGCTGCTGGCCACCCGACAACTCGGCGGGGTAGCGGTCTAAAAACATCTCTATGTGCAGCTTGCTGGCCAGTTCGGCTACGCGCTGGTCAATATTTTTTTCTTTGCGCAGGCGCAGTGGCGAAGCGATGTTGTCGCGCACTTTGAGCGAGGGGTAGTTAATAAACTGTTGGTACACCATTGCTACATCGCGCTCACGCACGGGCATGCCGGTCACGTTGTGCCCATCTACCATCACCTTGCCGGTAGTGGGCACGTCCAGGCCCGCCATGATGCGCATCAAACTGGTTTTGCCAGCCTGCGTAGCGCCTAACAGCACGGTGACAGTACGGGGGCTGGGCGCAATGCCCATCTCGTACAGCCAAGTCTGCGGCCCTACCTTTTTGCTGATACCTTCTAAACTAAGCTGCATTGCGCTCCCTTTTTTTGCCGCGATCTGTGTGACATTACTTTTCCGTTACGAGCATTGTTGTTCGTTTCTTTTCTTTTTAGCTCGGTACATACCCTGAAAATAATAATTTTCTTTTCGTTTATATTATTAGCAAGCTTTCCTAGATCACAATCATGCTATGAACCCCAACCCACGACAACTCACATTGCTCGCCTTGGTGCGCAGCCAAGGCTCGGCCAGCGTAGAGCAACTGGCAGACAAGCTGGGCGTGACGCTGCAAACCGTGCGCCGCGACGTGCAGCGCTTGTCGGAAGAAGGCTTGCTGGCAAGATTTCACGGTGGTGTGCGTGTGCCAAGCTCTACGGTAGAAAACATGGCCCACCAACAGCGGCTTAACTTGAACGCCGAAGGCAAAAACAGCATTGCCAGTGCCGTAGCCGCAGCCGTACCCAACGACTGCTCGTTAATTTTGAATATCGGTACCACTACAGAAGCGATAGCAAGAGCGCTTTTGCAGCACACTGGTTTGCGTGTAATTACCAATAATTTGAACGTTGCTACTATCCTTAGCGCCAACGTGCATACCGAGGTGATTGTGGTGGGCGGTGTAGTGCGCGGCCGCGACCAAGGCATTGTGGGCGAGGCGGCAGTAGACTTTATTCGCCAGTTCAAAGTAGACATTGCCTTGATCGGTGTCTCTGGCATTGAGCCTGACGGTACGCTGCGCGATTTTGACTACCGCGAGGTGAAAGTGGCACAAACCATCATTGCACATTCGCGTGAAGTTTGGCTTGCGGCTGACCACAATAAATTCCACCGTCCCGCCATGGTGGAGCTGGCAACGCTAGAGCAAATCGACCGTTTGTTTACCGACAAGCAACCGCCCGAGCCCTTTCCAGCCCTGTTGAAAGAGGCTGGCGTGGTGCTGAATGTGGCAGACCGCAGCTAAATGGCTACATTTAGAAACATAAAAGAACATTTTCGCAACGTACCGAATATTTCACTCTGTCCACCATTGCTTGCCCTATGACCTACCTCTTAACCCTTGACCAAGGCACCTCCAGTTCACGCAGCATTGTGTTTGACCCCTCGGGCCAGGTGGTGGCGATGTCGCAGATGGAACTGCCCCAGATGTACCCGAAACCGGGTTGGGTAGAGCATGACCCGCAAGAGATTTGGCGCACCCAGCTGGCCACAGCCAAAGCGGTGCTGGTTAAAGCTGGCATTACCGCGCAGCAAATTCGCGCGGTAGGCATTACCAACCAGCGCGAAACCACGGTGGTGTGGAGCCGCAAAACTGGGCTGCCCGTGCACCACGCCATTGTGTGGCAAGACCGCCGGGCTGAGCCTACCTGTGTATTGCTGCGCGAGCGTGGCTTGGCGGGCGAGATTGCGCGCAAAACTGGCCTGCTGGTGGACGCGTATTTTTCGGGTACCAAGCTCAAATGGATATTGGACAACGTGCCCGGTGCGCGCCAGCGTGCGCTGGACGGCGAACTGGCCTTTGGCACGGTAGACAGCTGGCTGATGTGGCAGCTCACCCACGGTGCGGTGCATGCCACCGACGTGAGCAATGCGTCGCGCACCATGCTGTTTAACGTGCACACCAACCAATGGGATGCCGAGCTGATGGCCGCACTGGACATACCGCCTGCCATGATGCCCAGCGTCAAGCCGTCAAGTGCTATTTACGGTGAAGTGAGCGGCGACCTGCTGGGCCATGCCATTCCCATTGGCGGGGTCGCGGGCGACCAGCAAAGCGCGCTGTTTGGCCAAGCCTGCTTTAAAGCCGGCATGGTAAAAAACACCTACGGCACCGGCTGCTTTATGCTGATGAACACGGGCCGTGATTTTCAAACCTCGGGCAATGGCCTGATCACCACCAGCGCTGCCCAAGCCACCGCCCAGCCCGAGTTTGCCATTGAAGGTAGTGTGTTTGTAGGCGGCGCTGTAGTGCAATGGCTGCGCGACGGCCTGCACGCCATTGAAGGCAGCGGCGAGGTGCAGGCACTGGCGCAAAGCGTGCCAGACTCTGGCGGCGTGATGATGGTGCCTGCCTTTACCGGCCTGGGTGCACCCTACTGGAAGCCCGACGCACGCGGCACCATCACCGGCCTTACGCGCGGCAGCACCGTGGCGCACATTGCCCGCGCAGCGCTAGAAAGCATTGCCTACCAAAGTGCAGCTTTGCTGCAAGCCATGGGCCGCGATGCCGTGGCCGCAGGCGGCGCGGCCGTGGCCGAGCTGCGGGTAGACGGCGGTGCCTGCGTGAATGATTTGCTGATGCAGTTTCAGGCCGATTTGCTGGGCATACCGGTGGTGCGGCCGATGGTGACCGAGACCACGGCACTGGGCGCTGCGTATTTAGCAGGGCTGTCTACCGGCGTGTACCGCAGCACCGACGAGCTGGGCGGCCTGTGGCGCGCCGAGCGCCGGTTTTTGCCCACGCTAGACCCCGTACGTGCAGGCGAGTTGATGGCGCGCTGGGACTTGGCGGTGCGCCAAGCCAGCTTGACCGCGTGACGAGAGTCGCTTCGTTTTTAATAGCTGCTTGTGCAGCATTTCCTTGGGCCACAGGGCCAATTCGCCTGATTCGCCATCTGCCTCAGACAGCCACTTGCACCTTCAGGGGAAATCACGGATACTGTACAAATGTCCAGTTTTCTTGTCAGGTGGTGACAATGTCAATTAACCATATCCAATTCCAGCGCGGCATGTCTTTCGCGCAATTCAGCGCGCGCTTTGGCGCTGAGGCGCAGTGCGAGGACGCGCTGGTAGCGGCTCG
>JAYWGO010000086.1:0-18788 GCA_043778205.1 Polaromonas sp.
AGGCGCGTCGTACTACCAAACGGGCAAATACTTACTTTACCTGCGCGTGATTTTGGAAGATTTTGCAGCAAGGCCACACTCAAGCGGCGCAAACGTACACAAGGTAATCAAGCAATCTTAAAAAGGCCAAAAGACAACCTAGAAACTAAGTTTTCCAAACCAAACAGCCCTACAGCCCAAGAAAATACTGCACAGATAGCTATAAAATTAAGAGTGCCCTGAAGTCGTTCACATTGGTGTGCGTAGGGCCAGTCACCACCAAATCGCCCAGGGACTGGAAGTAGCTGTAGGCATCGTTGCGGTCTACATGATCGGTCAGCTTTAAATCTTGCTGCAGTGCGCGGGCCAAGGTATCGGGGGTGACTACAGCGCCAGCGTTGTCTTCCACGCCATCAATGCCGTCAGTATCAGCGGCCAGTGCGTAGACACCTTCTGCGCCTTGCAGTGCCAGGGCCAAGCCCATGCAAAACTCACCGGCCCTGCCGCCACGGCCTTTGGCTTGGCCAGGCTGGCGTGGGCGGATGGTGACGGTGGTTTCGCCGCCGCTCAAAATCACGCAGGGTTTGGTGAAAGCGCCTTTGCCGTGCGCAGCAGCGCGCGCCAGGGCGGCGTGCACTTTGCCTACTTCGCGCGATTCGCCTTCGATCTCGTCGCTCAAAATGTACGCGTTAAGGCCCGCCGCGCGCGCTAGGGCTGCAGCGGCTTCCAGCGACTGCTGGGGCGTGGCAGTCATGTGCACCACGTGGCCTGCAAAGCGTGCGTCGCCGGGCTTGGGGGTTTCGTGCGTACCGTCTTGCAAGCCTTCGCGCACAGCATTGGGAATGTCAATCTTGTAGCGCATTAAGGTGGCCAAAGCCTGGGCACAGGTGGTGTCGTCGGGCACGGTGGGGCCACTGGCAATCACGCTGGGGTCGTCGCCGGGTACGTCGCTGATCGTCAGCGTAACCACTTGCGCAGGCGCGCACGCTGCAGCCAAGCGCCCACCTTTGATCTGGGATAGATGTTTGCGCACACAGTTCATCTCGCCAATGCTGGCACCGCAGTTGAGCAGGTCTTGGTTAATGCGCTGTTTGTCGGCAAACGCCAGGCCTTCTACTGGCAGCGTAAGCAATGCTGAGCCACCGCCTGAGATAAGGCACAACACCAGATCGTTTGGGGTCAGCCTACGGGCCATGGCCATGATGCGCTGGGCCGCGGCCAAGCCTGCAGCATCGGGCACGGGGTGCGAAGCTTCCACCACCTCAATGCGCTGCTTCAAACCTGCTGGGCGCGGCGGTGTGTGGTGGTAGCGCGTGACGACAAGGCCTTCTAGCGGTGCGTCGGCAGGCCAATGCGCCTCTAGTGCCTGCGCCATCGCGCCAGCCGCTTTGCCTGCGCCCAAAACAATGGTGCGCCCACCACTCTCAAGGGGCGGCGGCTTGGGCAAGTAAGCCGCCGTGTTGTGCAGCGGCAGTGCGCGCTGCACAGCCGCTTGGTACAGCGAGAGCAAAAATTCGCGGGGATGGCTTGCAACGGGCGAGGAAATGTTGGTGGGCATAGTAGAAAGTGTCATACCTTGATTGTCACACTGGATTAGGCTGCTGCATTGTACGCAGCGGGCATAAAAAAGCGGGGCATGGCCCCGCTGTGTGGATTATGGCCCTGACTGATGGAACAAGTCGAATTTAGTTTTACCTGCTTATGCGTTTTAAATTCGGGTAGCTGGCCAGGGAACTCACTGTCAGCGCGGCCAAAGCAGCGTTGGCTACAACGGGGGCAGGCACTGGGGAGTTGACCCACAAACCGCTGCTATTGACGGTGTCCCCACGCCCCAACGCGCCTCTAAAGTTGCTACCCCACATCAGCAATTTTCCGTCGGCCATCAGCGCAGAACTGCCTGTGTAGCTAGCCGCAATAGACACTGCGCCCGTTAGCGCCGTAGCGCCCTGAGGGCTGACCACTGCACGCGGCAAGCTAGAGTCGTTCCCGGCGGGGCGATTGGCTCCATCGCCCAGTTCGCCGTTGTTAGCTACACCCCAGGCGTACACATTGCCCGCCTTATCCATCGCCAGTGCATGGTTACCTCCTGCAGACACCATGGCTATATTTGCAAACAAACCGGCTTGCCCGGCTGGAGCTTTGACTTGCAGGGCATAAGGCACACCGTTGGAAACGAGTGTGTTTTGACCTAGCTGCCCGCGCGCATTGTCACCCCAAGCCCATACGCTGCCATCTGCACTCAGTGCGAGCGAGAAGTTGTAGCCTGCGGAAATGCTCACAATGCCTGTCAAGTCTGTGCCGTCTTGTTTTTTAACTACATTAGGCAGTGGGTTGGGGGTGGTGAACACCGCGCCAGAGCCTAAAGTTCCTCGGCTTGTTTCATAACCCCAAGCGTAAACTTTGCCGTCTTTTGACAAACCCAGACTGAAAGATGAACCAGCAGAAATGGCAACGATGTCGCCAAGCGCTGTGCTGCCGTCTGGTGTTTTGACCAATCCAGGAAAGTTTTTCTGAGCAATATCGCCTTGGCCGTGCCAGTTGCCCCAGGTCATGACCGTGCCATTGTCGAGCAAAGCTGTTTGGTTGCCATCACCCGCCTCGACCTGCACTACATTGGCCAATGCGCCATTGTTTGCCGCATTGCGTACACGCACGGGCAACAATACGCTGTTGCCGCAAGCAGTTTGCGCTAAATTACAGGTGCTGTTACGGCCCCAGCCCCACACATTACCTTCTTCTGACAATGCAAACGCATTCAAGTTACCCGCACTAACTTGGTAGATTTGGTTCAAATTGGCAGTACCAGCAGCGTCCAGCACAGACAAAGGAATGCTGGAATTGGTGAGGGCCACATTCGGTGCCGTAGCGGTCAAGTCTTTACCTTGCCCAAGCAGACCGAATCCGTTGGCACCCCATGACATAGCGGTGCCGTCGGCCAACGCCAACAAGCTGTAATTGCCGTTACCAAAACTGCTGGCAACACCATGGTTACCGCTCCAGTGCCGTTGCGGCACACCTTGCAAGGCCAGCGTTGCGGTGAAGGTGCCGCCCGAGACTACGATGCTTTGTGCGCCTAGGCGCTTGAGCGTAACTTTAGAGCAATCAGCCGCCACGGTGGCTAAAGCAAGATCTGCACTTTGGCATGTGACCGATGCAATAGCAGCGCCTTGAGGGTCCTTCATGGTGACCGACATGGCGGTTTCGATATTCCACGGAAACTTGCCAGGCGCTGGTGCCACTAGCGTAGCGCTGGCCTGCGCAGAGGGTGTAGCCGGGCCAGCTGCTGGGGGCGGTGGGGCGCTGGCAGCAGGCGTATCTGCGGCACCGCCTCCACCTCCACCGCCGCCGCAGGCAGCTAGCGTTGTTAAAAGTCCGGCTACTAAGGCCAATTTGTGTTCGTGACGTGTCATTGATTCCCCTGGGTAGTAAAAATTTACTATGTGTTTATAACCCAGAAAATTAAGACCGCGCCACTGCAGCAGGGGTTGCTCTATGCAAAATTCTCATACTTAGCCTCGGCTGCAATTAGGCACGCTCACCGAGGGGGCTACAGCACCGGCCAGCGTAAGGCTGCAGCTGGCGCCCGTGGGCCCAAAGGTGGTCACAATCTTTTCCCCTGCCGGGCCGGTAGCGGTAAGGCTGCCGGACTGGGGGAAATAATTGACGACTGTACGCCACGGAATATTGCTTGAACTTAAGGTGTACACCGTGCCCTCCACGCTGACTGTGCCGGTCAGGCTCGTCACGGTAAAGGGCTGGTCGGTGCCAAAATTAAGTGTGCGCTGCAGCGTAATGGTGGTGTTGCCCACGTTATTGCTTTGGCCGTAGTTCATCACCATGTTGGTTAGCTTGTAGACGCGCTGCGTCTCTGTAATGTCAACTTCTAAAACGCCTTTGCGGGTGGCGGTGTAGGTGCCAGCCGCCTGGGTTTCTTTGAAGCTGTAGTCTTGTGCTACGTTCAATTTGTCTGATTTGATTGCGTTGCTGTTGGCACCGGTGTAGTACAAAGCGGTCGCAAGCTTGCTTATGCTGCGCGAACCATCCACCACCAATGTACTGTCCTTGCAGGCTTGGTACACCACGGTAAGCACTGAGCCGGGCCCGGCGAGGGTACCCGTCTCGGACTTGGTACCCCCGTTGGCACATTGAAAGGCCATCGCTGAGGTGTTGATTTGCGGTGTATTGCCCGTGCTGCCCGCGCCGGTACCCGTGCCCTGTGGATACAGGCCCGCAAAGAAAGCTTTTCCTTCAGTTCGTACACTAGGATTAAAGAAAAGCGCCTCGTCCCTGTCCTCCACCCAATCTGTAGTGAATTTTCTGAACATCCAAGACGCATAGGCCAATTGCTCTTGCGCATTAAGCGTACCGGTGGCTGGAGTTGGAGTTGGGGTTGGTGCAGGTGCAGAAGGTGGAGCCGTGGTACCGGCATCGCCCCCACCGCCCCCACCGCAGGCCGTAACCAACAGCGATAGAGCTGCCCAACTTGCAACGCTCGATAATTTCATTACAGCCCCCTTACGTTTTAAGGTAAATCATCTTAAAACGTATGTACCGTATCGAAAAACCTTGTAGGGTAAAAATTAGCAACGCCTGCACAGGGCTTAGGCTGGTTGTGCAGCGCAGTTTGCGCCTAAGGCGCAGTGCTGGCCCCTGCAGTAAACCACTGCGCTATCTGCGCGCGCTCAGCATCGGTAATCTGCGTGCTGTTGTTCATGGGCATTTGCTTGCTTACCACCACTTGCTGGTAGATGGCCTGTGCATGCAGCTTGACGGCCTCGGGTGAATCTAGGCGCACGTTTTTCATTTGCACTTGGGCGTTGTGGCACATGTAACAGCGCTGCTCCAGCACTTTTTGCAGCGCGGCGTAGGTATTTTGCGTATTTTTAACATCATTTGTGCCGCTGACCCAAGGAATTGCTGCACGGGTAGCTATACTTTTAGTAGTATCAACTGCGGCGGGTTTCATCCACACTATCACGCCCAGCAGCAGCGCAACGCCTGCCAGCGCCCACGGCAGCGGGTTACGCGCACGGCCATGGTGGTAGCCGTGGCGCTGCACAAAAAACTGCCTGATCAGCGCACCTGCCAGCAGCATGGCAAACAGCACCAGCCAGTTGTGTGCATGGGTGTACAAAAAGCTGTAGTGGTTGCTTAGCATGGCAAACAGCACGGGCAGCGTAAAGTAGGTGTTGTGCACGCTGCGCTGCTTGCCGCGTTTGCCGTGCAGGGCCAGTTCTGCGGGCGGTAGCTGGGTGCCACTGGTCATGGCAGCCACCACTTTGCGCTGGCCGGGAATAATCCAAAAGAACACGTTGGCGCTCATGGCCGTAGCCATCGACGCTCCGACAATTAAAAACGCCGCCCGCCCCGCAAACCAGTGGCAAGCCAGCCAGCTCATAAAGGCCACCACACACAGCATGATGGCACCCACTATCAGCTCGCCGTTTTTACGAAATCCAAAGGCTTGGCAGACCAGGTCGTAGACCATCCAGAACACCACAAAAAAGCTGATCGCCACGCCAATGGCCGCGCCGGGTGACCAGTTCATCAGCGACTTGTCGATCAAATAGGTGCTGGCGTTATAAAGGTACAGCACGGTAAACAGCGCAAAGCCTGTCAGCCAAGTGCTGTAACTTTCCCAGTAAAACCAGTGCAGCTTGGTGTGCACTTTTTGAGGGGCCACCATGTACTTTTGCGGGTTGTAAAACCCTCCCCCATGCACCGCCCACAGCGCGCCGTCTACGCCTTTTTCCAGCAAATCAGGCGACTCGGGTTTGGCCAGGTTGTTGTCTAAAAAGACAAAGTAAAACGAAGAACCAATCCATGCAATGGCGGTGATGACGTGCACCCAGCGCAGCAAGAGGTTGGCCCATTCCAGCACATAGGCTTCCATAGGGGTTCCTTTTGCTGCCCACCACTGCGGGCGCTGTGAACAGTATGTGCCGCGCACTGTACGTCTGGGGGTGACGATGGCGCCGCTGCGGCAGAGCTTAAGTTTACCTTTTTTTAGGTTCACCTTTTTTAGGGGCCTGCAGATTTTTCATGTCCAATAGGGCCATGCACCCTACCGTCCCACCCAGCCCCACCGATGCCATCCAACAGCGCCTAACCGACCTGGAGGTGAAAGCCACCTACACCGAAGACCTGCTGGAGCAACTGGACCAGATTGTGATTCGCCAGCAAGCGCAGATTGACCTGCTGCTGCGCGAACTGGCCCAGCTGCGTGACCAAGCCCCGCAAGATGCCCAAGCAACACCGCGTAACTTGCGTGACGACCTGCCGCCGCATTTTTAGTTTTTCACTTTAAGGCCCGCATCGGCGACAATCATGGGTTGCCTTTATATACGACGCTATGACCGATACTTCTACCTTAGTTCCCGATGCAGCCCCCGATGCCACCCCTGGCACGGAGGCAAGCCAGCCTAAAACACCCAGCAACTTTAAAAAGCGCGCTGAGGCGGTACAGCCTGTGCTGGAGAAGCTGTTTACGCTGTACCCCAGGCTGTTTGGCGCTGAGTTTGTCCCGCTCAAGCTGGGTATTTTTCAAGAGCTGTTGGCCGCGCACCCCGGCGTGCTGGAGAAAGACAGCCTGAAAATTGCGCTCAGCGTGCACACCCGCTCTACCCGCTATTTGCACAGCGTGGCTGCAGGCATGCAGCGACACGACCTGGCAGGCCAGCCGGTGGACAGCCTGGCCCCAGAACATGTGGTGTTTGCCCTGCTAGAGCTGCACCGACGCAAACTAATGCGCACGCCGCCTGAGCTGCTGGCCAAGCTGCAAAAACAACTGCGCGGCCAGCTTATGCATGTGTTTGAAACCTCGGGCCTAGAGCGCGCCGACTTTATGGCCCGTGTGCACACCAACGACGAACAGAATAATGCGCTGGTTGAGCATGCGCTGGCCCAGCACGGCGAGGTAGTGGCCGTGGCCGTGGCCAAAGATGCTGCCTTGCTCAGCGCCTACGATGCCAGCGGCAAAACGCCTACCGAGTTTGCCGACATGTACGGCATGAAGCTGCGCGATGTGACTGCCGCGCTAGAGCGGCGCGGCTAGAACACTAGCTGCGTGCGGCTAACGCTGCTGCCGCACGCAGCTTGTCTTTTTTGCTAGGCCGCAGGCCCTTTATGCCGCCGTTGGACTTGCCGCCGTTGGACCTCTCCCCAAGAGGCGTTAAGGGCGCGGCCTCAGAGGGTTCTGGTCCCACTTCTGTAGGCTCAAAGCCTGCTACCTGCTCTAGCACCAGCGCCAGGCTTTGGCGCTTTTCTATCAAAGCCCAGTGCGCCTGCATGGCCGCAGTTACAAAGCTCACCGCCAAGCCGCGCTCGCCGGCCCGGCCCGTGCGGCCAATGCGGTGGGTGTAGTCCACCGCAGAGCGCGGCAGGTCGTAGTTCACCACCACCGGCAGTTGGTTAATGTCAATACCGCGTGCAGCCAGGTCAGTGGCCACCACCACTTGCAGTTTTTTGGCTTTAAAGTCCATCAGCACTTGGCTGCGCTTGCCTTGGCTTAGCTGGCCATGGAAAGGCTCGGCGCTGATGCCCGCCGCGCGCAGCTTAACGGCAATAATTTCAGTGGCATGCCCGGTGGCGGCAAACACCAGCACACGGCTGTATTTTTCAGTGCCAATCAGGTGGCGCAGCAGCTGGGTACGGCGGGGTGCATCTACCGCAATGGCGCGCTCTGCAATGTCCACCGCTGCCTCGGGTGTGGCAATCACTTCTACGCGCAGCGGGTTGTGCAACATGCTGCTGGCCAGCGCCTCGATCTCTGGCGGAAAAGTGGCCGAGAAAAACAGGTTTTGCCTCTTCGCTGGCAGCAGCGCCAGTATGCGGCCCAGCTCGTCGCCAAAGCCCATGTCCAGCAGGCGGTCGGCCTCGTCTAGCACCAGGGTGCGCACCTGCGCAATGCCCAGCGCATTGCTGCCCAGCAAGTCCAGCAGCCGCCCAGGGGTGGCCACCACAATGTCAGCCCCGCCGCGCAAGTGCATCATTTGCGGGTTGATTGACACACCGCCAAACACCACCGCCACTTTAATGCGCTGGGGCAGGTACTTGGCAAAACTGTTGACTGCATTGCCCACCTGCACCGCCAGCTCGCGCGTGGGCACCACCACCAGGCTGTGCGTGCTGCGCAGTTTGCTTAGCGGTTCTAGCGCAATTTGCTGCAGCAATGGCAGTGCAAAAGCCGCTGTTTTGCCCGACCCCGTTTGCGCCGAAGCCAGCACGTCGCGCCCCTGCAAAACAGCCGGAACAGCCGCCGTTTGAATGGCCGTAGGCACAGCAAAGCCCTCTTCTTTCAAAGCGCGCTGCAAGGCAGGCAGTACAAGGGGCGAAAAACCTAGGGTGGAAAATGGCATGGGGGAAAGGTAAAGACCGTTGAAGGTAGCCGTTGGCAGCTTACCCAGAAGAGAAAGCGTCTAGTGTACGCCCGACCCTACTTGCCAAGGCGCAGCAGCTTTGTTGCGCTGGGCCTAGCAGCTACAGGGCAAGCTGAGGCGGCTAGCCTGCTGCCCGCAAACCTACTGCCCGCAAGCTCAGCAACTGCGCTGCCACGCTCACGGCAATCACCTCGGGTTCTTTGCCTGCGATGCCTGGGGTGCCGATGGGGCAGGTTACCCGGGCGATCTCTGCGGCGCTAAAGCCGCGCGCTTCTAGGCGGTGGCGAAATGTGGCCCATTTGGTTTTGCTGCCAATCAGGCCGATGAAAGGCAGGTCGTTTTTGCTCCGCAGGCGCAGCAGGCACTGCACTACAATGTCTAGGTCTTCTGCGTGGCTAAAGCTCATGATGAGCACGTGGCTGCCTGCTGCCATGGAGCTGACTGCGGCCTGCACGGGGTCTGAATGCTCAGCCACCACGTTGTGCGGCAGCTGGGCAGGAAAGATTTCATCGCGGCTGTCTACCCAGTGCAGCTGGCAGGGCAAGGTGCCCAGCACGCTGGCCAGCGCTGTGCCCACGTGGCCGCCACCAAAGAGGGCAATTTTTAAGCTATTTAGCCCTCTGGCCCAAGCAATTGCTGCACAGGCAGCTTCTATTTTAATAGCGTCTCCGGCGGCAATAAAGGCAAACTTAAGCTGCACCACCCCGCCGCAGCACTGGCCTAGCGCAGGGCCTAGCGGGTAGCGGCGCAGGGTATCGGGTTGGGTGTCTAGCTGAGCATCTGACTGGGTGCCAAGGCCAGCGCCGCCCAGCAGCGCACGTGCATGCGCAATGGCTTCAAACTCTAAATGCCCCCCGCCAATGGTGCCCTGCACTGCGTGGGCTTGCACCAGCATCCACGCCCCTGCCTCGCGCGGGCTGGAGCCTTCAAAACTGTCGATGGTGACAAACACCGCATCGTTAGCTTCTAGAAGTTGCCTAAAGTAACTGCTAGCGTTCATCCACAAATGCCTCAACACCCAAGCCTGCATAGATCTTAAAATCGGCCACGTTGCGCGTCAGTAGCGCGTAGCCATGGTGTACGGCTGTAGCAGCAATCAGCGCGTCGTGGGCTGTAGCCGTAGCATTTTTTGGCAAGGCAGCAATCATGCGGGCATGGGTGCGCGCAACAGAAGCTGAAAACTCTAGTACGGGCACACTGGCCAGCAGGTTCTCTACAAAAGCACCCCGCTTGGCGCGCCGCTGCGCCGTGTTAGCGCGCTCTACCCCTACCAGCAGCTCACTGGCTGTGATCGCGCTCATGTAGGCCCCACCAAAGCTGGCCCAGCGCGCAAAATTCAATCCACTGCCTAACTTTTCAGCCAGCACCCACACATCGGTGTCGATCACTAAGCCCATGGGTCAGCCTTGTTACGCAAGCCAGAGCGCAGCGCGCGTACGTCCGAAGCCATCGAATCTCTGTCGGCCTTGGACAATTGCGGCCCCTTCGCCAACAAGTCATCCAGTTGCCCTAGTGGGAACCCATCTGGCTGCCCGGCAGGCGATACGCGCGCTACCACGCGTTTGCCGCGCTCAATGTCCAGCACCAAGCCTTTGTATTGCACATGGTTTAAAAACTCCGACAAACCACGGGAAAACTCCGTGACGTTGACAGCCTGGGTTTGCACGGCAAGCACCTTTAAAAACCAATTTTTATCAGATAATCATTTTATCTGATATTTTTATATTGTGCGCTTATCCACAGTGGCACGCACCAGGGCATGCGCCGGGGCATGCGCCGGGGCCAGCGCCAAGGTGCCCATGCCTAGGCCGCGTCAATTTTCAGGTTTTGCGCGGCTACCACGCGCTGCCAGCCGCCGTAGTCTTTGGCAATAAAGCTGGCCAACTGCGCTGGCGAGCCGGTGGCACTTTCTAGCGCGTCGGCGGCAAAGCGGGCGCGCACGTCGGGCAAGGCCACGACTTTGGCCAGCGCGGCGTTCAGCCGTTCAACCACCGCACTGGGCGTGGCCTTGGGCGCTACCAAGCCAAAGTAGTTCAGCACGTCAAAGTCTGCGTAGCCTGCCTCTGCCATGCTGGGCACCTCTGGCAGTGCGGGGCTGCGCTTGGCGCTGGTCACGGCCAATGCTTTGATGCGGCCATCTTTGATAAACGGGTTCAGCGCGGGCACGGTGCCTGTAATGAGCTGAATTTGCCCGCCGATCATGTCCATGGTGGCGGGGGCAATGCCGCGGTAGGGGATGTGGGTGATGAAGGTGCCGCTGCGGTTTTTTAGCATCTCTAGCACCAGGTGGTTGATGCCGCCGGCCCCTGCCGAGCCGTAGTTCAGCGCGCCAGGTTTGCTTTTGGCCAAAGCAATCACATCGGCCAGCGTTTTGACCGGCAGGTCTTTGGCCACGGCCCATACCAGCGGGCCGCTGGCGATCATGCCCACCGGTGCAAACTGGCGCACCGGGTCGTAGCCTGCGCTGGGCAAGGCAGCGGGCACGGTGGTAAACGGGGCGGCGGCCAGCAGCAGGGTGAGCCCGTCGGGGGCTGCGTCGACCACGTATTTGGCACCAATAGCGCCGCTGGCACCGCTGCGGTTGTCTACCACCACGCTCTGGCCTAGCACCTCAGAGAGCTTTTGCGCTACCAGGCGGCCTACTGCATCGGTACCTGCACCGGGCGCAAAAGGTACGATGATTTTGATGGCCTTGTCGCTGCTGATCTGGGCTAGGCCCAAACTGGGGAACGCTATTAAAGCAATAGCTGCCCGTGCAACATTTCCTTGGGCCTGACGGCGATTTAGCATAAAAACTAGCTCCCTCGGTAGGTGGAATAGCTCCACGGTGTGCACAAAAGTGGCACGTGGTAATGCTGCGCGGTGTGGGCAATGCCAAAGTCAATATGCACCACATCTAAAAACGCAGGCTCGGGCAATTCAAGGCCTTGGCTGCGGTAGTATGCGGCCACAGAAAAACTCAAACGGTAGGTGCCTGCTTGCAGCGCGGCGGTGTCGACCAGCATGCCGCCGGGGTTGCGGCCATCGGCGTTCAGGGTGAGCTGCTTAAGCACCTGGGCTTGGCCGCCAGCAACGGCCGACAAAGTAACCGCCATGCCCGCTGCCGGGCAGCCGTGCATGGTGTCTAACACGTGGGTAGATAGTCCCATAGCTCATTCCTTTAGTGCGGGGGTGCGTTGGTGCATTGGTATCAAGGGCGGCGTTGCCTTCGCATGGCTAATTATGACCAGCAGATTTTGGTTTGCCCGCATGACAGCGCCATGACGCGCAAATGACAGGGTCAAAGCCAAAGTAAAACCCAAAGCATTGCGATTGTGCACCGAAGTGTATACAATTTAAATTAAACTAAGGTACTATGGAATCCACCACCACCCACATCGTAGAGTCACTGTCCAAAGCCATCGTAGAGCACCGTTTGCAACCGGGTGCCAAGCTGGTAGAGCAAAAACTGGCCGACCACTTTGGTGTCTCGCGCACGCTGGTGCGCCAGGCCCTGTACCAGTTGCAGCAGCAGCGTTTGGTAGCGATAGAGCCCGCACGCGGGGCCTTTGTGGCTGCGCCGTCGCTGCAAGAAGCGCAAGAAGTGTTTGAAGTACGCCGCATGCTAGAGGCCGAAATGACGCGCATGTTTGTACGGCAAATTACCCCCACGCAAATTCGCACACTCAGCGCCCATTTGCTGGCCGAGAAAGCCGCAGTTGCCCAGCCTAACGCGCACGGCAGGGTAGACACGCTGGGCGGCTTTCATGTGCTGATCGCGCAGCTACTGGGCAACACCGTGCTAGAGAGTATGCTGCGCGACCTGCTCTCGCGCTGCGCATTGATTACCCTGATGTACCAAAGCGTGCAAGGTGCGCAAGACTCGAACCAAGAGCATGTGCGCATCGTGGCCGCCATGGTGGCCAAAGACGAAAAACTGGCCGTGCGCTTGATGGAAGAGCATTTGCTTAACGTGGTGAGCAACCTGACTTTTGACCGTACACCGCCTTCGGCCGATGTAGCCAAAGTGTTGGATTCGGGCTTTATGCCTACCTTGCAGGTCGATCTGGCCACCGTGCAAAGCCCTTTGGCCGCATAGTCAACCGGACGCTTTATGGTCTATAACAGCACCCCCAACGCCGCGCATGGCTACCCGCGCGACCTGGCAGGCTATGGCCGCACACCACCACATGCGCAGTGGCCCGCTGGGGCGCGCATAGCCGTGCAGTTTGTGCTGAACTTTGAAGAAGGCGGCGAAAACTCAGTGCTGCATGGCGACGCAGGCAGCGAACAGTTTTTAAGCGAGATGTTCAACCCCCCTGCCTATGCCGACCGGCACATCAGCATGGAAGGCATTTACGAGTACGGCTCGCGTGCAGGGGTGTGGCGCATTTTGCGCGAGTTTGAAAAACGCCAACTGCCCCTGACGGTGTTTGGTGTAAGCAGCGCGCTAGAGCGCAGCCCCGAGGTCACCGCCGCATTCCTGGCGCTAGGCCACGAGATAGCCTGCCACGGCCATAAGTGGATCAGCTACCAAGGCGTTGACGAAGCCACCGAACGCGAACACATGCGCTTGGCAATGGCCACGCTTTTGAAGCTTGCGGGCCAACGCGAAGGTGAGCAGCGCCACCTGCATGGCGCGGGCTGGTACACCGGCCGCGACAGCCCCAACACCCGCCGCCTGGTAGCCGACTACGGCGGCTTTACCTATGACAGCGACTACTACGGCGACGACCTGCCGTTTTGGATGCGAGTGCGCAAAACCGACGGCCTGGACGCACACCAGCTCATCGTGCCCTACACACTAGACTGCAACGACATGCGCTTTGCGCTACCACAAGGCTACTCGCACGCCGACCCGTTTTTTCAGTACATGAAGGACAGCTTTGACGCGCTGTACGCAGAAGGCGACCCGGGCGGGCACAACGCCCCCAAGATGATGAGCATTGGCATGCACTGCCGCATCCTCGGGCGGCCAGGGCGCATCACAGCGCTGCAGCGGTTTTTAGACCATATTGAAAAGCACAGCCATGTGTGGGTGGCGCAGCGTGTGCAAATAGCCCAGCATTGGCGCGCCGTGCACCCATGGAAAGCCGCGCCATGAGTGTCACACTACAGCAACTGAACACCGCGCCTGCGGGCCAAGCGCTGGCCCTGCTGGACGGCGTGTACGAACATTCGCCGTGGATAGCTGAGCAGGCCCTGGCCCAGCGGCCTTTTGCCTCGCTGGCAGCGCTAAAACATGCGCTGGCTGTGGTGGTAAGCCAAGCCAGCCGCGCGGCGCAGTTGGCCTTGGTGCGCGCCCACCCCGAGCTGGCTGGCAAAGCCATGATTGACCAATCGCTTACTGCTGAATCTGCTAACGAGCAAAGCACCGCTGGCCTCACGCATTGCACAGCGCAAGAGTTTGCACAGATTCAGCAGCTCAACACCGACTACAACACCAAATTCGGCTGGCCGTTTATTCTTGCTGTGCGCGGGCCGCGCGGGCTGGGTTTAACCAAGCAGCAAATCATCGCCACATTTGAGCGCCGCCTGCACGGCCACCCCGACTTTGAGCTGCAAGAATGTCTGCGGCAAATTCACCGCATTGCTGAACTTCGCTTAAACGACAAGCTGGGCATGCAGCCCGATGGGGGCAACACGCTGTGGGACTGGCAAGAAGCATTGGCTGTGCACAGCGACTCTGGCTTTAAAGAGCAAGGCCAGCTCAGCGTAACTTACCTCACCGAGGCCCACCGCGCCTGCGCAGCGCAGATAGCGCGCGACATGCAGGCCTGCGGCTTTGACAGTGTGCACATGGATGCGGTAGGCAACGTGGTTGGTCGCTACGAAAATAGTAGCTACCCGTGCAGCATTTCCTTGGGCGAAAGCCCTAAAACGCTTCAATACCTGCTTACCGGCAGCCACTACGACACGGTGCGCAACGGCGGCAAGTACGATGGCCGCTTGGGCATCTACACACCCATGCTGTGCGTGCGCGAACTGCAGCGTGCAGGCCAGCGGCTGCCGTTTGGTGTGGAAGTGGTGGCGTTTGCCGAAGAAGAAGGCCAGCGCTACAAGGCCACCTTTTTGGCCTCTGGCGCGTTGTTAGGCCAGTTCAACCCTGCATGGCTAGACCAGCTGGATGCCGACGGCACCAGCATGCGCGCCGCCATGCAGCAGGCCGGCCTGCAGCCAGAGCACATTGCAGGCATTTCCCGCAACCCGAAAGACTACCTGGGCTTTGTAGAAGTGCACGTTGAACAAGGCCCCGTGCTCAATGAACTGAACTTGCCGCTGGGCGTGGTGACCAGCATCAACGGCAGCGTGCGCATGCAGTGCGAGGTGATTGGCATGGCCAGCCACGCCGGCACCACGCCCATGAACCGCAGGCGCGATGCCGCCGCCGCAGTGGCCGAACTGTCGCTGTACCTAGAGCAGCGCGCGCTGCAAGACGACCAGTCCCCCCACGGCTGCTCAGTGGCCACCATGGGCATGCTGCAGGTGCCGGGCGGCTCGGTCAATGTAGTGCCAGGCCGCTGCACCTTCAGCCTGGACATGCGCGCGCCCGTAGACGCGCAGCGTGACACCCTGGTGGCCGACGTGCTGGCCCAGCTGGAAGGCATTTGCGACAAGCGCGGCCTGCGCTTTACCGCTGAGGAGACCATGCGCGCGGCTGCAGCCCCCAGCAGCGCGGTTTGGCAAGCGCGCTGGGAAAAAGCCGTTGGCAGCCTGGGCCTGCCCGTGCACCGCATGCCCAGCGGCGCGGGGCACGATGCCATGAAGCTGCATGAAATCATGCCCCAAGCCATGCTGTTTGTACGTGGCGAAAACTCTGGCATTAGCCACAACCCGCTAGAGAGTACCACGAGCGACGACATGCAGCTGTGCGCGGGCGCTTTTCAGCAGCTACTGGCCCAATTAGCCCACAGTTTGGCTGATAACTCGGCCCCACCATCACCATGACCATTTACCAACACATTGACGCTTGGGTGGACGCGCACTTCAGTGAAGAAGTTAGCTTCCTGCAAGCACTGATCCAAGTGCCCACCGACACGCCCCCCGGTAACAATGCCCCGCATGCCGAGCGCACCGCCCAGCTGCTGGCCAACTTTGGTTTTGAAGCCGAAAAGCACAGCCCCAGCGCCGCTGAGCTGGCCGACTACGGCATGCAGTCCATCACCAATTTGATTGTGCGGCGCAGCTACAGCAGTGCAGCCGCTGGCACAGAGGGCCAAGGCAAAACCATCGCCTTAAACGCCCATGGCGACGTGGTACCACCCGGCGAAGGCTGGACAGTCAACCCCTACGGCGGTGAGATCCACAATGGCTATATCTATGGCCGCGCCGCAGCCGTGAGCAAGAGCGACTTTGCCAGCTTTACCTTTGCCACCCGCGCGCTAGAAGCCGTGGCCCAGGCCAGCCTTGGCACTGCCCATGAGACCAAGCTGAGTGGCGCTGTAGAACTGCACTTTACCTACGACGAAGAATTTGGCGGCGAACTCGGCCCCGGCTGGCTGCTTAAAAACGGCCTCACCAAGCCCGACTTGCTGATTGCCGCAGGCTTTAGCTACCAGGTCATCACGGCGCACAACGGTTGCCTGCAGCTAGAAGTGACCGTGCACGGCGAAATGGCCCACGCCGCCATACCGCACACCGGGGTTGACGCGCTGCAAGGCGCAGTCAAAATCTTAAACGCGCTGTACGCACAAAACAGCATTTACAAGCAGGTGTACAGCGCAGTTCAAGGCATTACCCACCCCTACCTTAACGTGGGCCGCATCGAAGGCGGCACCAATACCAATGTGGTGCCCGGCAAAGTTAGCTTCAAGCTAGACCGGCGCATGATTCCCGAGGAAAACCCCGCCGAGGTGGAAGCTAATATTCGCCAAGTTATTGGCGATGCGGCAGCCACCTACCCCGGCATTACGGTAGAAATCAAGCGTTTGCTGCTGGCGCATAGCATGCAGCCGCTGCCTGGCCACCAAGTGCTGGTAGAGGCCTTGCAAAAGCATGGCCTGGCCGTGCTGGGCGAACCCATCCCCGCCATGGGCACGCCGCTGTACACCGACGTGCGCCTGTATGGTGCATACGGCATCCCAGGCGTAGTTTATGGTGCGGGGCCACGCACAGTTTTGGAGAGCCACGCCAAGCGGGCCGATGAGCGGCTGGCGCTGGAAGATTTGCGCAAGGCCACCAAGGTAGTGGCGCGCAGTCTGGTGGATTTACTGGTTTAGCCAGGTCTGCAGGGAGTCCGGTTCACAGGTGCATAGACAACGCACCAAACTGGTTATTGCAAGAAACAATTTAAGAGTTTGCATTGGCATCGACTTTGCATACACATTAGTTCTTGTTTTATGTTGCCGTTTTTACAACTGGAACTCCTATGAAAATTCGTTCACTTGTCCAATTAGGTTTAGCCACCTTCGCCGCTAGCACATTCACGTGGGCGCATGCCCAAACCGCCATCAAATTCCAGCTGGACTGGCGCTTTGAAGGTCCCTCGGCCCTGTTCCTTACCCCTGCAGCCAAAGGCTACTTTAAAGATGCCAAGCTGGACGTCACGGTAGATGCTGGCAACGGCTCGGGCGGCGCAGTCACCCGCGTGGCCTCCGGCTCCTATGACATGGGCTTTGCCGACATCGCCGCGCTGATGGAGTTCCATGCCAACAACCCCGACGCGCCCAACAAGCCGGTTGCCGTGATGATGGTGTACAACAGCACCCCCGCCTCGGTGATGGCTTTAAAGAAGTCTGGCATCAAAACCATTGTCGACCTCAGCGGCAAAAAACTCGGCGCTCCGGTGTTTGACGCAGGCCGCCGCAGCTTTCCTATTTTTGCCAAAGCCAATAACGTGAGCAATGTGCAGTGGACCAGCATGGACCCTCCCCTGCGCGAGACCATGCTGGCGCGCGGCGATGTAGATGCCATCACTGGCTTTACCTTTACCAGCCTGCTCAACCTGGAAGCACGCGGTGTCAAAGCCGATGAAGTCATCGTCATGCCCTACGCTACCAACGGAGTCAAGCTGTATGGCAACGCCATCATCGCCTCACCCAAAATGGTGAAAGAAAACCCCGAAGCCATCAAAGCCTTTTTGGCTGCCTTTGCCAAAGGTGCCAAAGAAGCCATGGCCAACCCCAAAGCTGCGATTGAGTTTGTTAAAGCACGCGACGGCATCATCAACACCGAGCTGGAAACCCGCCGCTTTCAGCTGGCCATCGACACCGCCATCAACAGCCCCAGCGCGCGCGAAGAAGGCTTTGGCAAAGTGGTGCCAGGGCGCTTGAGCCTGATGGCCAGCCAAGTGTCGGACGCGTTCAATACCAAAACCCGCGTCATGCCCGAAGCCGTGTGGAACGCCAGCTTTTTGCCCAGCGCGGCAGAGCTGAACGTACTGCCTGCGTTGGCTAAAAAATAACCGGTACCATGCTTTCGCAGCCAACCCCTGGCCCTGCATTTGTAGATTTTCAAAACGTTTGGCTGGCCTACAACAGCGAATTACTGGCACACAACAATTTTGCAGTAGAGGACATTACGCTCAAAGTGGGCACGGGGGAATTTGTTGCCATTGTGGGGCCCTCAGGCTGCGGCAAGTCCACTTTCATGAAGCTCACTACGGGCTTGAAAATGCCCAGCAAAGGCAGCATCAAAATCAACGGCGATCCGGTTACTGGCCCGCTCAAGATCAGCGGCATGGCGTTTCAGTCGCCCTCGCTGCTGCCTTGGCGCACCACGCTAGACAACGTGCTGCTGCCGCTAGAAATTGTTGAGCCCTATCGCAGCAACTTCAAAGCCAAGCGCAAAGAGTACGAAGCACGCGCCATCAAACTGCTAGACAGCGTCGGGCTGGCCGGCTACGGCGACAAATTTCCGTGGCAGCTGTCAGGCGGTATGCAGCAGCGCGCCAGCATTTGCCGGGCGTTGATTCATGAGCCAAAAATGCTGCTGCTCGACGAGCCGTTTGGCGCGCTCGACGCCTTCACGCGAGAAGAGCTGTGGTGCATTTTGCGTGACCTGTGGATGGTGCAAAAATTCAACGTCATCTTGGTCACGCACGACTTGCGCGAATCAGTATTTTTGGCCGACACTGTGTACGTGATGAGTAAAAGTCCGGGCCGCTTTGTAGTTAAAAAAGAAATCGACCTGCCGCGCCCGCGCGACCTAGAAGTGACCTACACCAAAGAGTTTTCAGACATCGTGCACGAGCTGCGCAGCCACATTGGCGCCATCCGGCAGACCGCCGCTGTGCCTGCATAACTGTGTATGTGTTTGGCCATGTAGCTGCTCAAGACTAGCCCTACCGCAGTCTCAAAATCTTTAAATCATGAAAAATAAAAAACTCCAGTTGTGGGCGCCTTGGGTGCTGCTCGTGGCTATTTTGGCGCTGTGGCAGTTTATTTGCACCGCCTTCAATGTCTCGGAATTTATCTTCCCCAGCCCGTGGCGGATTGCCACGCAAACTTGGGA
>JAYWGO010000087.1:0-18735 GCA_043778205.1 Polaromonas sp.
CTGCCGATGGCGCAGCGCTACTTTTTGTTCTGATGGATGTATTGACCCATCCCCTCCTTCGCGCTTGCATAGTGAGCCTGGCTGCTTTTGTACGGGATCGGGTCGGCGGCGCACTCAGCTACGCGGCTGTCCTCCGTGGCGGCTTGGCGGGTCTTGCACCATTGCGTACCCACACTGTTCGTTGCCCAAGCGCATGGGCGTGCCTACACTAAGTACCCACACTCATCACCAAAAGCCAAATGATCCAAACTTCTAAACTAATGCCCCAAGGCGCAGGCCTGGCCCCCGTGCTACTCAAACGCGCCCATACCGTAGAGCTAGACTGGGACGTGCGGCAAAAAAGCCGTTTTGACTGTACAGACTCCGCTGGCCGCCAACTGGGTGTGTTTTTGCCACGCGGCACTGCTGTGCGTGGCGGTGATGTGCTGGTGGCCGAAGACGGGTCGCTGGTGCGCATCATCGCTGCACCGCAAACTGTCCTGCGCATTACGCATTGCACAGCCCACGGCACGCCTTATGACTTGATTCGTGCGGCCTACCACTTGGGTAACCGGCATGTGCAAATTGAGCTAAAACCTGATCACCTCAAAATCGAGCCTGACCATGTGCTCGCAGATATGTTGCGGGCCATGCATTTGATTGTGAACACGGTCAGTGCGCCTTTTGAACCCGAGGCAGGAGCTTATGCCCAAGGCGGTCATAGTCACGCACATGCTCACGCTGAGCACGACGCACATGCACAAGCCGATGTACAACCAGGCGCGCATGGCCATGAGCACAGCCACGACAGCCACCACAAGCACGCGCACTGATGCACACGCCCACGGCGCTGCCAGCGCCTAGCCTTTTGCAGCTGATCTGGCTGGCATCGCCTGCGCTGCCTGTGGGCGGGTTTTCGTATTCAGAAGGCTTTGAAGCTGCCGTCGACAAAGGCCTGGCCACTACCGAGGCACAAGCTGCCGACTGGCTGAGCGACCAGTTGCACACCAGCCTAGCGCGTGGCGACTTGGCCGTCATCGCCAAAGCCATCCCAGCGTGGCGGCGCGGCGACATAGAGCGTGTGATTGAACTCAACCAATGGGTGCTGCAAACCCGAGAAACGCACGAGTTCAGGCTGCAAACTGACCAAATGGGCAGATCGCTCGCCCAATGGCACCAAGGCTTAAACGACACCAGCGCTGCAGCATTGCAAGCGTTTGACAAACTCAGCCCGAATGCACAGCACACCACCTACCCGATAGCCTTTGCCCTGGCCGCCAGCAGCACCCAGGCCAGCGTGCGCGACTGTTGCTTAGCCTTTACCTTTGGTTGGGCCGAAAACATAGTGGGCGCAGCCGTCAAGTCTGTGCCGCTGGGCCAAAGCGCAGGCCAGCGCATATTGGCCAAGCTAGCCAACGACATACCCGCCGCAGTAGACTACGCCATAGCCCTGCAAGACAGCCAACGCCAAGCTTTTAGCCCCATGCTGGCCATTCTTTCCTCGCAACACGAAACCCAATACTCACGCTTATTTCGATCATGACTTCACTGCACCACATCAAAAATCGCACCAAAAAACTCCCCCCCCTGCGCGTAGGCATCGGTGGCCCAGTAGGTTCTGGCAAAACTACTTTGCTAGAGATGCTGTGCAAGGCCATGAAAACCAAGTACGACCTGGTGGCTATTACCAACGACATTTACACCAAAGAAGACCAGCGCATCCTGACGGTGAGTGGCGCGCTAGATGCCGAGCGCATCATGGGCGTGGAGACTGGCGGCTGCCCGCACACCGCTATCCGCGAAGATGCCTCTATCAACCTAGAAGCCATCGACCGCATGCTGGAACACTTTCCCAATGCCGACATTGTGTTTGTAGAAAGCGGCGGCGACAACTTAGCCGCCACCTTCAGCCCGGAGCTGTCCGACCTCACCATCTACGTCATCGACGTAGCCGCAGGCGAAAAAATCCCCCGCAAAGGTGGGCCCGGCATCACCAAAAGTGATTTGTTTGTGATTAACAAAACCGACCTCGCACCTTATGTAGGGGCCAACCTGGATGTGATGGAGGCAGACACCCAGCGCATGCGCCAGCACGCTACGGGAGCCCGCCCCTATGTAATGACCAATTTAAAAACCTTGGTGGGCGTAGACCGGGTGGTTGCGTTCATCGAAACCAAAGGCATGCTGACAAGCGCACCCGCTTAACGGTGTCCCGTTTTACACCGCTGTGTTGACAGCTGTTAGCCACTGCTTCACCTGCGCGATAACCCACGGGCCATCGTCCAAGGGCAGGTCGTGCCCAGCGTGGGAATGCACACGCACAGCACACTGCCACTGCTTGGCCAGGGCTACAGAGCACTGCATATTCACCAACTGGTCTTGCTGGCTGGCCAAGACCAAAACCGGCATGGGTGGTGCGGTGCTTGCTGCCCTAAAGCGCGCCGCTGCAATAAGTTGCCTAACTGCGTTGGCGCGAAAAACAGGCCTTTGACTGCGTATAGCTAACCACGCGGGCAGTACAGCGCTATCAGCGCGTTGGCTGGTCAGGCGCAGCACTGCACGCTCCCACTCTAGCGCAGATGCACCTAAGGCTAGCAGCTGCAACAAAGCCCCGTAGTTGGCAGGCCGAAGCCTTTGGTAAAACGGGCTGAAGGGCCGCATGCTGGTGTTAATCAGCACCTGGGCCGCCACCTCTTGCGGACAGGCCTGGCCCCAAGCTGCAGACACCATAGCCCCAAGCGACATCGCCAGCACGCCATAGGGCGGCGCTATGTTCTGCTGGGCTAACTGTTTGCGGCAATGCGCCACCATGGCTTGCACGCTGCACGGGCTGCGCTGCGCATAAAACTGCCCATTGCCCGGCAGGTCCAGCGCCACCACATTGGGTGCGGCCATGCCTGCAGCAAACTCTGCAGCAAACTGCCCCCAATGCCCCTGCTCTCGCGTTAAACCACGCAGCAGTATCCAAGTGGTAATTGGGGATTTCATGCAGTGCTAGTACCAGTCTTGTAGCGCCTGGGCGTGCTGCAAGGCGCGCGCCTCAGCCCTGGGCAGCCACAGCGCATGGCCGCATGCTGCACGCGACAAAAAATCAAGCAGCAGTTGGTGCTGGCGCAGCACCCGCTGTTGGCGATGTTCGATCAAGGGGTTAAAAATACCATGGCGAGAAAACAACTGGCGTGGGTTTTTCTTAACCCATAGCCAGGAACCCATTTCCAGGGTGAGCGGCAAAAACACCCGTGCTGGTTGCTTTATAGACTGCAAATACAGGTAGTCCCACACATCGCCATGGGCCAAATATTGCAGGCTTTGTGGCTCAATCACATAGCGGTGGTGGCTGTTGGACTGCACAAAAATACTTTTCAGCGCATGCATTTCTGCCAAATGTGCAATAGGTGCCCGCGTGTGCGCATACGGAAACCAAATACGGTCACGGCTGCCAAAGCCTGAATGGCAGTCTACCGACACACTGAAGTTGCGCGAAAGCAGCTCAGTTTGCACGACATCGCACACGGCTTGGCTTTCTGTTTCCATGGGCTTGCCTTTGGCCCCCCGGTACCACGGTATGCCTGCGCTAACGCGCTGGCCGCCTACTAAAAAAGGTACTTTTTCTACCGCATCAACAGGTGCGTTGCGCATTAAATCCACCCCATTGGGGTTGGCACGCGTGCCCAGTGCCATACCACCAGGGTTGACGATTGGCATAAAAACCAAGCGCACGGATTCAAGCTGTTTGTGCAAGGTGCTGTCCCACTGCAAGCGCATTACCAATGTTTGCAGGTAAGCAATCACTACTTCCGCGCCTATGCGCTCTAGGCCATGCACGCCACCAAAATAGCCCACCGCAGGCACATCGGGCGAAGGGTTTCCCATGGTAATCATGTGCACTGGGTAGCTGCCACCGGCTGGCACATTTACCTTGCATACTAAGCGCGCTTGCAGCCTGTTTGCACCCAGTTCAATGATGCGCTCCAAAGCGTCTAACTCGGGTAATTTAGGTGGCATCACGGTGTGGGTAGGTGCAAAACTGCAAAGCGGTCATGGTCAGCACAGAGCATACAGTTGCGGCAGCGGTTTGTACGAAATTCAACTTAGCCGCCACGCAGCACGACCCTGCTAGCGTGGTAATTTTGCACCGACACCACACTGTCATATTGCGCGATTAGATTGTCTAAAGGGTTAAGTTATACAACTTCTGAGCCGTACCTACATGCTAACCAAATCTGCCTTCTTTCGCGCTGCCGCCATTCCCATGTGCATGGTGTGGGGGGTGCGCGAGTTTTTTGCATTGCAACGCTCTCGCCTGCGCAGCCGCCACAGCTGAGTTTATTCTCATGGTGCGCAGCAAGGCACTTTGCCTTTAGTGCAGGTATTTGCACTATGTAGACGGGCCACAATTGTGCTGGCACAATGATTGCATCTACCTAAAAGATGCATATTGGAGCAGCACAATGATGAAAAAATGGACTATCGCTTTTTTAACCGCCAGCATGCTGGTTGCGGGCTGCGGCGGGGGCAACAACCCCACCGAACGCATCAGCCCACAGGCCAGCAAGGTACTAGACGATGAGCTGGCGGCTGTCCAAAGTGACCCAGCCCATCCCCTTGCCAGCCTGGCTGTATTGGCAGTGCGCGGCAATGCGGTGGTGTACGAAGGCTATTTTGGCCAGCGCAGTGTAGACAAAGACCTGCCCGCCAACGCTGACACGCTGTACCGCATTGCCTCGGTGTCTAAAACCATGACCTCCATCGGTTTTATGAAACTGGTAGAACAAGGCCGTATTGATTTAGATGCTGACGTTAGCACCTACTTAGGTTTTTCTTTGCGCAACCCCGCTGCGCCTGACGATGCCATCACCTCCCGCATGCTGCTTAGCCACACTGCCTCGCTGCGCGACCCACAAGACTTGCTGGGCTTTACCGTAGAGCAAAGCCTGGAGACCGCGTTAGCCCAAGTTGACAGCACCTCCGGCCTGCCCAGTTTTTGGGCTAACGACACCGCCAAAGCACCTTCTAAAGCGTTTTTTAACTACGCTAACGTCAACTTTGCGGTAGTAGCCACCATTATTGAACGGGTAGCCCAGCAACGCTTTGACCTGTACATGAAGCAAGCGCTGCTAGACCCATTGCGCATCAAAGGTGGCTATTACCCGTTTGACAACCTGGAGAGTGGCGATTTTGACAACTTGGCCACCCTGTACCGCAAGCGCGACAGCGAAGGCGTGTGGGACGCTGAAGGCGCATGGTTTGCCCAAGGCCCAGACCGCACGGGCGAACCTACTGCCGCCATTGAGAATATTGACAACTATGTAGTGGGCTCCAACGCCGGTATTTTCGGCCCCCAAGGCAGCTTGCGCATCAGCGCGCGCAGCCTGGGCTTGGTGATGCGCATGCTGCTTAACCAAGGCAAAATCAACGGGGTCACTATTTTGCAGCCCGCCACAGTGGCCCTGATGGCCACCCCGCAATGGACCTACAACGACGACACCACCGCGCCTAATGGCGACACCTACTACGATCTTTTCTTTCAGTGGGGCCTAGGTTTGCAGATCTTTACCGACCGGGGTGGCTCGGCCGCTTCGGGCGACCGGGTGGGCTCAGAAGCCGGGGGTTTTAAAGGAGTGGGCCATTTGGGCGAAGCCTACGGTCTGTTGTCAGCCTTCATTTTTGACCCTGTGGCCAAAGATGGCTTGATTTACCTGATGGGCGGCTTGGGCGATGACCCCAATAACAACTTGGGCAGCTATTCAGCGTTTTATGGCTGGGAAGAGTCTGTTTTGCGGTCGCTGTACCAGCGTGCTGTGCTACAGATTACCGACTAAACGCCAATCTGGTGGAAGCTGTGAGATTCGAACTCACGGGGGTCGTAAAACCCCGGCAGTTTTCAAGACTGCTGCATTCAACCGCTCTGCCAAGCTTCCTTTTTGGTTGTTAGCCGTATTTTAACCCAGCAAAGCTCAGGTTTCTGCCAAAAACAGGCTTTGCAGGTCGCTTAAAAAGTCCATGCCGCGTGCGGTGGGCTTTACGTTTACAAAATCCCGCTCGATCAGGCCCTTGCTTTCAGCCTCTGCCAGGCCTTTTTGCACGGCAGTAATCGGCAAGCCCGTGCGGTCGCAAAAGTCTTGCAGCTTAAAACCGCCGGTCAAACGCAGGGCGTTGAGCATGTATTCAAAAGGCAGGTCTGCACGGGGTACCTCGGTGTCTTGCACCACAGCGCCGTGGGCCACGGTATCAGCCGTGGTTAGCACGCCCGATGGGCTTAAAGCTGCAATGCCGGTGGGGCTGGCAGTTAAGCTGCCAAGCGCTTTGTCCATGTACAGCGCTGGCTCGCGCGCACGCACCTGGCGCACCACGCGGTGGGCAAAGCTGATTTTGCTGTGCGCGCCCGCACCTATGCCAAGGTAGTCGCCAAACTGCCAGTAGTTGGTGTTGTGCCAGCACTGAAAGCCTGGTGCCGCAAAGGCACTCACCTCGTAGCGCGCCAAGCCCTGCGCTGCGGTTAACTCAATAATGCGGTCTAGCATGTCGTAGGCCATGTCGTCCTCTGGAATGGCAGGTGGGTACTTGGCAAAGTAGGTGTTGGGCTCAATGGTAAGGTGGTAGATGCTGATGTGCGGCGGGCTAAAACTTAAGGCAGTTTGAATATCTTGCGCGCACTGGGCCAGCGTTTGGCCCGGCAGCGCGTACATGATGTCTAGGTTAAATGCTTCAAAATTAGCAGCAGCCTCGGCAATAGCGGCCTTGGCTTGGTCGCTGTTGTGCACGCGGCCCAAGGCTTGCAGGTGCGCGTCGTTAAAGCTTTGCACACCTATCGACAAACGGTTTACCCCGGCTGCACGAAAGGCTTTGAAGCGGTCTTTTTCAAACGTACCGGGGTTGGCCTCTAGCGTAATTTCGCAGCCAGCCTCTAGCCGCAAACGGGCACGCACCCCGGCAAGCAATTGGTCAATGGCCTGCGGCGAAAACAAGCTGGGCGTACCGCCGCCAATGAAGATGCTGTGCACTGTGCGGCCCCAGACCAACGGCAGCGAGGCTTCCAGATCGGCCATCAGCGCGCTGAGGTAGCGCTGCTCAATATCGCCCGTAAGCTGCCCGCTTGGGGATGCATGCGAATTAAAGTCGCAGTACGGGCACTTTTTAATGCACCACGGCAAGTGAATGTACAGCGACAGCGGCGGCAGGCTGGGCAACCGCAGCGCGCCTGGGCGCATGTAGTGTTGAATGTCTTTCATGGGCATGGAATAATTAGGGGTAGCGCAAACTTGTGTGGCTGGTACGATGTGGTTTTAAAAAAAGGAACCGGTGCAGCTTAGGAGGTTGTCGGCATGCAACATGTTGGACATACCTGGTTTTACCCACGGGCTGGCATTAGGATTGGCTGTTTTTATCTGCCCAGGCCCCAAAGACATCTTGATTGTGCAGCAAGCTTTGCTAGGGCGCTCCGCGGTATTTTTAATTGCAGTAGGCTTTGTCAGCGATGCACTGTTAATCTGGCTAGGGCTTGCCGGCATAGCGGCAGCATTGCAGCACGCACCTGGCCTGCAGCGCGCCGCCCTGTGGTTGGGCGTAGGCTTGCTTGTGGTGCACAGCCTACTGGCCATGTACAGCGCCTTGCGCGGCCATAAAGTTGTACCGCATTTAAGCTTGGGTGGCAGGCAAACTGAGAGCCCTACAGATAGCCCAAGCAAAAGCCCTGGTAACAGTGCAAAAGCGGCATCACTGAGCGGCGCAGTGGCTGTACTGGTGGCCTCTTTTATGAACCCGGTTGCCTGGCTAGACACCGTCCTTATCATCAGCACCGTGGGCGCGTCATTGCCTGCAGAAGTGCGCTTGAGCTTTGCATCAGGCGCAGTAACAGCCTCTTTTGCTTGGTTTTTGCTGTTGGTACTGGGTGCGCGCTACGCAGCACGCTGGATGACGCAGCCCAAGTACTGGCGCATGCTAGATGCCGGCGTAGCAGCCGCCATGCTGGCCATGGCCATGGTTGTTGCCAGCGGGCTAATGGCTTAGCGCGTACATGCCTGCATCAACCCGTTTGGGCTGCTAAAAGTTACCGTGGCTGGTTCGGCTATCCTGTGTTTCCCAGCTTCTATTAGGACAATTTTTATACGGTTTAGGCTTATGGCCCAAGGAAATTCTGCATGGGTAGCTATTAAATATGTAGTAGCCACTGGTTCAATTTAACTCATCTCCAGCACTGTGGCGGCTGCCATTAGCCCATTGCGCACTGCACCATTGGGCTTGCAGCACCGTTGGCTTACAATAAAGCGATGCATTTATCCATCACACTTCCAGACGATTTGGCTGATGCCGCGCAGCTGAGCCAAGGTGAGTTCGCACGCGAAGCGCAGCTGGCAATGGCTGCTAAGCTGTATGAGATGGGGCGTTTGTCCAGCGGGCTGGCAGCCCGCATAGCAGGTTTGCCACGGTCGGTGTTTTTGTGGGAGCTGTCTAAATTTAATGTGCCCCTGATTGACCTAGACGCTGCTGAGTTGGCGCACGATCTGGCCAACGCCTAAACCTGTGGCTGGTATGGCAAGCCAAGCCGGCCACCCTGGCACGAGGCGTTTAGTCACTAACACCACGCCGCTGATCACGTTGTCTATCGCTTGCGGTAGCTTAGATGTCTTACGTCAACTTTATGAAGAAGTGATCGTCACCAGTGAAGTAGCCGCTGAACTGACTGCGGGCGGCATGCACCGCCCTGGCGTGGCTGAATTTATGGCAGCATAACCTTGGCTTAAACCATTTACAACGCCGCGTGCTATAGCACCCTATTTGCTTAACACACTAGACCGTGGCGAGGCATCGGTCATTCAAGCAGCGCTAGACCAGCAAGTAGCATTGGTTGCTATTGAAGAAGTGGTGGGTCGCCGCGTAGCCCGCTTGGCAGGCTTGGGCGTAACCGGCAGCATCGGCATCTTGCTCAAAGCACGCACATTGGGTTTAACAGGCAGCTTGACCGACAGCTTTGCGCGCTTGCGTGCACACGGCATCTGGCTAAGCACACAGGTGCAAGCCTTTGCACTGCAAGAGGAAGCACGGTTTAAAGAGTAGCCGTAAGCAATGGCAGAGCGGCCCAATAGTTGGACAGCGACGAAGCTGTGGCCCAGTACCTGACAGCTATTTTGAAAGAAGACAACCCTGGCCTGCTGGCTGCTGCTTTGGGCGACATTGCCAGGGCGCGCGCAATGGGCGAGATCGCCAAAGCCCTTAAGCCAGTTGCACAGCCACGCTTTGACCCAATTGCACGGGTGTGTAGGGCGCTAGGTGTTCGCTTGTAGCGCTACCGGTGGGGTAAGCTATTGCCAGTAGGTTGCTAAAAGCAATAGTTTGCTGGCTAACTGGCCTCAGGCCCAAGGAAATGCTGCACGGGTAGCTATTGAAAATGTAGTGAGTTGCTGGATTCGGCATGGATTTTAAAGTGCGGTAAATGTGATCTGACCCCATTTATCTCGACCCCATTTATCTCGACCCCATTTATCGACCCCATTTATCGACCCCATTTATCTGCCCTAAAAGCAATAGTTTGCTGGCTAACTGGCCTCAGGCCTAAGGAAATGCTGCACGGGTAGCTATTGAAAACGTAGTGAGTTGCTGGATTCGGCATGGATTTTAAAGTGCGGTAAATGTGATCTGACCCCATTTATCTGGACCCCATTTATCTGATCTGACTCCATTTATCCCATTTATCCCATTTATCCATGACCCCGTTTATCCAGACCTCATTTATCTGTAATTGGAATCTTACCCCTAGTCGTTAAACTAGCAGGCCGTTGTTGTCTTGTCGCACATAGATATTTCTTGAACGCTCGGACGCAGTAATGTCCTCTGCGATTCGACGATTCACGTAAGTCAATTGTTCAGCTCGCAAAACCGCCCATGCCTTTTCGCCACACAGCTCCACGAGAGTCCTATCTAGCTCAAGCTGCATCGCTGCAATCCAATCAGCGGACTCCTTTATCGCCGTATCCACCGTAATTTCTGTAGTGACCATCGTTTGAATTTCAGCAATTTTTTTCTGTAATTCGCCGTTGGTCAGCAAAAACTCGCGTTGCCTATCCGGTGTCGAATAGCAGGCAGCGGTAGAAATTGCAGATCGCGAAGCATTTTCGAGTGACAGTATCGCCATACGCGCCTCTAGCTTTACTCTAGCTACTGTCCGCATAAGTTCACGTAGTGCTGCTGTGCGCTCACCAACACCGATCCGTTGCTCCGCGCTTTTGGCTACATCAGCCGATCTCGCGGCACCGATGGCACTAAATGCGCTGGCTACTAGTGACAAAAGAGCCACGATGCTGGCACCGATTGATACCCAGTCATAAGTCAATATGAATTGCATTCTTGATGTTCCTATAAAGCGCGCAGCGAACCTGGACGTAGGTTACATTTTATGGGTCTATGTGATTTGCAGTGGGTAAGCTAGAGTCTATGAGCATGAAGAGCGACACACAGATGTTGTGGGTGACGATACCGTAGTTGCAGCTGACCTGGGTAAACTACCTCATCAGATCAACCAATGCGCGCGCAGAAGTTCCACCATTTGCCTAGCTGACTGCCCACGATGGCTGATGTGGTTTTTATGCGCCGGGTCGAGTTGCGCCATGGTTTTGCCCAATGCAGGGATAAACATCACCGGGTCAAAACCAAACCCGCCCGTACCGATGGCCTCGCGGGTAATTTCCCCCTCCACGCGGCCTACGGCGATGAGTGGTTCGGGGTCGAACTCGCTGCGCACGGCGACGAGGGTGCTGACCATTTTGGCGCGGCGGTTGGGTTCATTCGCCATTTGCTCTAGCACAGCGCGGCGGTTGTTGTCGTCGCTTTTCTCGTAGCCGTGTTGCACGCAAAAGTAGGCGGTGTCTACGCCGGGCAAGCCGCCCCAGGCGTCGATGCACAGGCCTGCGTCGTCGGCCACTGCGGGCAGGCCGGTGTGCTTGGCAGCGTTGCGCGCCTTGGCCAGGGCGTTTTCTACAAAGGTTTTGTAGGGTTCGGGGGCTTCGGGCACGCCCAGTGTGCTTTGGGCAACCAGGGTTACACCCAAAGGCGCAAATAAGGGCACCAGCTCGGCCAGCTTGCCTAGGTTGTTGGATGCGAGCACGATTTGCATGCTAAACCATGTTATTTAATTTTTTAAGCTAAATAGCCCTATCGCCCAAGGAAATGCTGCACGAGCAGCTATTATTTCAGTAGTGACTGTTGTTGCAGGCTAATCAGCTCGCCAATGCCTTTTTCGGCCAGTAGCAGCAGTGCGTCCATCTCGGTGCGCGAAAATGCAGCGCCTTCTGCGGTGCCTTGCACTTCAATATAGTGGCCGGCACCGGTCATCACCACGTTCATGTCGGTGTCACACGCTGAGTCTTCGGTGTACTCTAAATCGAGCAGGGGCGTGCCTTGCACAATGCCTACCGAGATAGCGGCAACCGACTGGACGATGGGCGATTCGGTGAGCTTGCCTTCTTGGATTAACTTGTTAACCGCGTCTTGGGCCGCTACAAAAGCACCGGTGATGCTGGCGGTGCGGGTGCCGCCGTCGGCCTGGATCACGTCGCAGTCTAAGCTGATGGTGCGTTCACCGAGTTTTTTAAGGTCAAACACGGCCCGCAGGCTGCGGCCAATCAGGCGCTGAATTTCTTGCGTGCGGCCGCTTTGCTTGCCTTTGGCTGCTTCGCGGCTGCTGCGGGTGTGGGTGGCGCGCGGCAGCATGCCGTACTCGGCCGTCACCCAGCCCTCGCCGCTGCCTTTTTTGTGCGGCGGCACGCGGTCTTCTACGCTGGCAGTGCACAGTACTTTGGTATTGCCAAACTCGATCAGCACCGAGCCCTCAGCATGGATGGTGTAGCCACGGGTTATTTTGACGGGGCGCAGCTGGTTGGCGGCGCGCTTGTCGGCACGTTGGAAAGTGGTCATGTTAGATTCAAGAGAAAAAGCGAAAAGAGGACGCAGGGGCTGGGTATAAAAACCTAAGCTTTCTTAGCCGCGCTACGGCGAATGGCATCGTTGATTTCTGCAATCGACCGCTCTATGGCCGCATCGTCCAGGTCTTCTACCATGGTGTCCAGCACGCCTGACTGGATGGTCGAGGCAAAGACTCCGTCGCTGATGCTGTCGGTGGAGATGCCTTGGGTTGACTCAAAGGCATCGGGGGTTTCCCACTGCATGGCAATCACGGTAACGTTGTCGCAGTGCTCGCCGCCGTTGCGCAGGGCCAGCTCTACCATGTCGGGTACCGATGTAGCCACCGAGCCTTTGGCTAGCTGGTGCACGATGTCGTTGTCGCTTACGGTGCCCCACAGGCCGTCAGAGCACAGCAGCAAGCGGTCGCCCTGCTGCAGCTGGGTAGGGCCCGCTACGTCAAACACCGGCTTGGTAGGAGAGCCCAAGCAGGTGAACAAAATATTGCGGTTGAGCTTGTCCATGCGGATCACGCCTGCGGCATGCTGCTCAATATAGGAATGGTCGCGCGTGCGCACCACCATGTCGCTGTCACGCACCAAATACAAACGCGAGTCGCCGCAGTGAATCCACGTGGCCGCACCGCCCTGCACAATACACGCCACAAAGGTGGTGCGCGGTGTGTCTAACATGCCTTTTTCGCTGGCGTAGCGAATAATTTGGTGGTGCGCAGCCATCAGCGCGCTGGCCAAAAAGCCGGTCACGTCTTTGATGATAGGGCGGGCTTCTTTTTGGTACAGGGCTGATACGGTTTGCAGCGCCAGCTGGGCGGCTACCTCGCCCTCGGGGTGGCCACCCATGCCGTCTGCCAGTACAAACAAACCCGACTCGCGCGTATAGCAGTAGCCCATACGGTCTTCGTTTTTTTCACGGCCACCTTTACGGCTCACTTGAAAGACAGAAAATTTCATGGCCTAGCTACCCTGTATTGTTGTACGTTTTAATTTGCTTTGCCAAAACCAGTGGCTTTGCCTACCGCTTTTTTGGTATCGGCCATCATGTTGTCAAACTGCAGGCGCATTTTTTCGCCAACCGACAGCTTGGTGTAGCTGCGCTCGTTTTCTTGGCTGAGTTCTTTTTGCAACGCAAACACCGACTGCGGGCGCGACAGTGGGTCTAGTGACATGCACCATTCCACCACCTCTATCAAATTGTCAGAATACACCCCGCGCAAGCGCGACAGCGCCAGTGACAAACGGTCTTTTTCTAGGCGCTGCGGTGCATCGTTAGGCGGATAGCCTTGCATGCAGGCGTAAATGCAGGCGCCAATGGCGTAAATGTCGGTCCACGGGCCCATCGACGAGTCGCGGCGGTACATTTCAGGCGCAGCAAAACCGGGGGTGTACATGGGGCGGATAAAGTTACCTTCTTTGGACAGCACCTCGCGCGCCGCGCCAAAGTCGATCAGCACGGCTTTGTTTTCATCGGTCACAAAAATGTTGGCCGGCTTAATGTCAAGGTGCAGCATTTTGTGCTGGTGCACGATGCGCAGGCCTCGCAAAATTTCGTCAAACAGGCTGCGGATGGTGGACTCGCGGAAGACTTTTTGCTTCTTTAACTCGCGCGCGGTGATGATGAAGTCTTGCAGGGTTGCGCCCTCCAAATAGTTCATCACCATGTAGACGGTTTCGTTCTCGCGGAAGAAGTTCAGCACGCTCACTACCGAGGCGTGGGAAATTTGCGCCAGCGAACGGCCTTCTTCAAAAAAGCTTTTCAGGCCCAGGCGGTACAAGGACAGCTTGTCGGGCTGCACCTGGGGCAGCAGCTCGCCGGGTGCGCGTGTGGCCAGGGACGAAGGCAGGTATTCTTTAATGGCAATCTGCTGGCCTTCGTTGTCCACCGCCAAATACACCACGCCAAAACCACCCGAGGACACCTTGCGCACAACGCGGTAGCCACCGATAACGGTATCGGGCGGGAGTGAGGCGGGTTTAACCTTTGACATAATCGCTGTTATTACGCTAGATGTTTGGTGCGTGTGATAGGCCCTAATCGGCTAAAAACACGTTATGAAGGCCTTTTAATTAAATATTTCATCGGGAAAAACCCAACTTATGCCAGTTTACAGCATGACAGGCTACGCCAGCGTGCAATCGCCAGGCCACGGCCCCACTGACCATAGCGGCCACGCAGCCCATAACGCGGCCAGCAAAGAGCGCCTAGGGCTAGAAATTCGCTCGGTCAACAGCCGCTTTTTAGACCTGAGCTTTCGCCTGTCCGACGAGCTACGCCATACCGAACCTGCTCTGCGGGAACTGCTGGTGCAAGGCCTAAAGCGTGGCAAAGTTGAAGTGCGCGCTTTTGTGGGCCAGGCCAAAGACAGTGCCAGCGCACCGCCCAGCGTGGCTTTGTTACAACGCTTAAACCAAAGCCAAGACCAAATCTTGGCTTGGCTGCCCTCTGCCCGGCCCTTGAGCGTGGCTGACGTGATGCGCCTGGCCAGCGCCGAGGGCGGCGCGAACCACAGCTTAGACAGCGACCAAGCCGAGAACGTGCTGGCCTTGCTGCGCCAAGCGCTGGACGACCTGCTGGCCTCGCGCGAGCGCGAAGGAGCCCGTTTGGCCGCCATGCTGCTGGGCCACACCGCCCAGTTGCGCGCGCTAACGGCTGCTGCTGCCCCGCTAATACCTGAGCTGGTGGCCCAGCAAAAGCAAAAGTTTATCGACCGTTTTATGCAGGCTTTGCAGGCCGGTAGCCCTAACGAAGCTGGTGGGGCAGGCGCAGCCAGCGCTGGCAGCCCCATCAGCCAGCAAGCCGCCCACGACCGGGCGCTGACCGAGGCTACTGCTTTTGCTATTCGCATTGACGTGGCCGAAGAAGTCACCCGATTGGCCACGCATTTGGACGAAATTGACCGTTTGCTTACCGGACAATCTGCCACTGGCAGCAAGGCCAGTAAAAGCGCCCAACCCGGTACCAAACAGGCTGAGATCGGCAAACGGCTGGACTTTGTGATCCAAGAGCTGCACCGCGAAGCCAACACCCTGGGTGCCAAGTCACCCGTGCTAGAGCTGACCCGCATCAGCGTGGACATGAAGGTGCTGATAGAGCAAATGCGCGAGCAAGTGCAAAATATTGAATAAATGCGGGGGCAGAAAAACACCAGTGGAGCCCCAAAATAACCTCAATAAAAACCCAACAAAAGCTATATAATTAATAGCTGCTTGTGCAGATAAATAAAGGGCTTAACGTGGATTATCCTGGTAATCTTTTTGTGGTAGCGGCACCCAGCGGGGCCGGCAAGTCAAGCTTGGTAAAAGCCTTGCGCGAGCTAGATGCCAAAGTGCAGCCCTCGGTGTCGCACACCACGCGCGCGCCGCGCGGCCAAGAAAAGCATGGCCGAGACTACTACTTTGCCAGCGATGCAGACTTTGATGCCATGGTGGCGGGGGATCAGTTTTTTGAATGGGCGCATGTGCACGGCTACCGCTATGGCACCTCGCGCAGCGCTATTGAGGCGCGCATGGCCCAAGGCTTGGACGTGATTTTAGAAATTGACTACCAAGGCGCATTCCAGATTAAAAAACTGTTTGCCAATACCGTGCTTATTTTTATCTTGCCCCCCAGCCTGGAAGAGCTGCGCGCCCGCATAGAACGGCGGGGCGAGGACAGCGAGGAAAAGATCAACTTGCGCATGCAAAACGCCCGCACCGAGATAGACCAGGCCCAACATTTTGACTTCGTTATAATCAACGAAGTGTTTGACAGTGCCGTTTTTGACCTCAAAGCGGTGGTGCATGCCCAAAGATTGAAGTTTACCGCCCAGCGCCGCGCCCGTGCCGACACCTTTTTAGCGCTAGAAATCAGCTGATTTCAACCCGGCACAGACTGGTTTTAACCTCGGTTTTTACCCAATTAACCCCTCAAAGGAGCTCCTATGGCCCGCATCACTGTTGAAGACTGCTTGCAGCAAATTCCTAACCGCTTCCAATTGGTATTGGCTGCCAGCTACCGCGCCCGCATGCTCAGCCAAGGCCACGCCCCTAAGATTGAAAGCAAAAACAAGCCTGGCGTTACCGCGCTGCGCGAAATTGCCGAAGGTAAAATCGGCATTGAAATGCTGAAAAAAGTACCCCTGTAATTCATTGATTGCGTTTGATTCACATGCCAGCCACGCTGGTATGTACACAGGCTTAGCCACTGGCACCTCTTAGCAGGTGCTTTTTTATTGCCCCTCGCGCTGCAGATTGCGCCAATTTGGTTAGAGTAGCGCTGTGGACACCCTCAAACATAAACCTTTAAAAACCCCAGGCAAGGGCGCAGCAGCAGCCCACAATGCCACGGTGGCCAGCTTTGCCGCGCTGACCAGCAAGCTAAATTACCTAGACGCAAGCGATATTGAACGCATCCGCAAAGCTTACCGCTTTGCCGACGCAGCCCACCTGGGCCAGCTGCGCGCCAGCGGCGAACCCTACATTACCCACCCTATTGCTGTAGCCGCCCAGTGCGCCGAATGGAAGCTTGACGCGCAGGCCATCATGGCCGCGCTGATGCACGATGCCATGGAAGACTGCGGCATCAGCAAGCCCGAATTGATTGAAAAATTTGGCGCTCCCGTGGCCGAGCTGGTGGACGGGCTGACCAAATTAGAAAAGCTCGAATTCACCACGCGCGAAGAAAACCAAGCCGAGTCCTTCCGCAAAATGCTGCTGGCCATGGCCCGCGACGTGCGCGTGATTCTTATCAAACTGGCCGACCGCAGCCACAACATGCGCACCATGGGCGACATGCCGCGCCCCAAATGGGCCCGAATATCGCGCGAAACGCTGGACATTTATGCCCCCATTGCCCACCGCCTGGGCCTGAACCAAACCTACCGCGAGCTGCAAGACCTGAGCTTTCGCTACCTGCTGCCTTGGCGCTACGCCACCCTGGGCAAAGCGGTTGACAAAGCGCGCAGCCGCAGGCGCGATTTGATTCAAAAGGTAGAGCGTGATGTGCAGGCCACCTTTGCCCAAGCGGGCATGTACATCAACCTGTCGGGCCGCGAAAAAACCCTCTACTCGATCTACCGCAAGATGGACGAAAAGCATTTAAGCTTTGCCCAAGTGACCGACATGTATGGCTTTAGGCTGGTGGTGCCTACGGTGATTGACTGCTACACCGCGCTGGGCGTGGTGCACCAGATGTACCAGCCAGTGCCTGGCAAATTCAAAGACCATATTGCCATCGGTAAGCTCAACGGCTACCAGTCGCTGCACACCACGGTGGTGGGGCCTGCGGGTATCAATGTAGAGTTTCAAATGCGCACCGAGGCCATGCACGTGGTGGCCGAATCGGGCGTGGCCGCGCACTGGCTGTACAAGGCTGATGCGCCCGGTGGGGCCGATGCCGAGCGCTTGGGCACCCAGTGGCTGCAGTCTTTGCTGGACATTCAAAACGAGACCGGCGATGCCGCTGAGTTTTGGGACCACGTGAAGGTAGACCTGTTCCCTGATGCGGTGTATGTGTTTACCCCTAAAAGCAAAATTATGGCCATGCCGCGCGGTGCCACCGTGGTGGACTTTGCATACGCCGTGCACACCGACGTGGGCGACCATACGGTGGCCGCCAAAGTCAATGGCGAACAAGTGCCGCTGCGCACCGAGGTAAAAAACGGCGACGTGATAGAAGTGATCACCGCGCCCATCTCTAACCCCAACCCCGCCTGGCTGGGCTTTGTGCGCACTGCGCGCGCGCGCAGCAAAATTCGCCACCACCTTAAAACCTTGGCCAGCGACGCGTCGCAAGACCTGGGCGACAAACTGCTGTCGCAAGCGCTGCGCTCTGAGGGCATAGAAGCCCTGCCCGGTGATGATGCGCCCTACGCTGCGGTGTGGGACAAGCTGCTGCGGTTTTCAGGCAACAAAACCCGCGCCGAGCTGTTGGTAGACATTGGCCTGGGCAAGCGCATCGCCAGCATTGTGGCCAAGCGCTTGGTCAGTCTGCTGGCCGAGCTGGGCCAGCGGCCCGATGCCCTGCTAATGAGCAAAGAGCGCTTTACTGCGCACGAAAGCCTAACCCAAGGTGCCATCGTGCTAGACGGCTCAGAAAGCGCCACCGTGCAGTACGCGCCCTGCTGCCGCCCCCTGCCCGGCGATGCGATAGTGGGCTACCTGGGCCGCGGCGAAGGGCTGATAGTGCACACAGGAGCCTGCGGTATTGCGCAAAAGCTGATGCAAAAAGACAGCGAACGCTTTATTGCCGTGGAATGGGCCGACGAACCTGTGCGCGCATTTGCCTGCGCCCTGGTGGTCACCGTGCAAAGCGGCAAAGGCGTGCTAGCCCGCGTAGCCGCAGCGCTGGCCAGCACCGAGGCCGACATTTTGCAGGTAGACCTGGGCCGCGACAGCGAAGTAGGCGCACCCACCGCCGACCTGCGCTTTGTGGTCAACCTGCGCGACACCACCCACCTAGAGGCCGCCTTGCGCACCCTAGCCCGCACGCCCACCGTACTGCGCGCGTGGCGTGTGGCATCTGGCTAACTACGTTTTTAATAGCTGCCTGTGCAGCATTTTCTTGGGCCAGAGGGCTAAAAGCTGTAGAAATTCTGTTTTTTGACTGGTTATTTTTTTAACAGCACGTGGTAATGCTTGTGTGCCTTGGTTTGCTTGGGTGCTTGTCTGCGGTTGTTGGGCAGCCCGTGGCAACGCTTGTGTGCCTTGGTTTGCTTGTGTGGTTGTCTGCGGTTGTTTTAGCAGCCCGTGGCAATGCTTATGTAGGTCTATTTACCTTGGTCGGGCGACGGGACATATTTTTTGCAAACTTCCGCAAAACACACGCACAGCTCAGTAGTTATCGTAGGCTGTTTCCGCGCCTTTG
>JAYWGO010000088.1:0-5951 GCA_043778205.1 Polaromonas sp.
CGCATTAAATGTCCCCCAAACCAAACCGGCAAAGCGCTGATTGAGTGTGGCCTTGATGAAAATCTGGAAAAAGGCGCGTCGTACTACCAAACGGGCAAATACTTACTTACCTGCGCGTGATTTTGGAAGATTTTGCAGCAAGGCCACACTCAAGCGGCGCAAACGTACAAAAGCAGGGAGGGCAATCTTAAAAAGGCCCGAAGATAACCAAAAACCAAGAATTGTAAGAAAAACAACCCTATGACCCAAGGAAACGCTGCACAGACAGCTATATTTATAATAGCAAATACTTTGAACAGTTAAGTAAAGTAAGTCAGCTCAATACCCCGGCTTGGCCCCCGGCCTGCGCGCCGCAAACAACCCGGTGGTGCGCGCACCTTGCTGGGCAAAGCGTTCACGCCGCGCTACTTTGGGGTCTACCCGCAGTGGGCGGCACAATTCAATACGGTCATTTGGCTGCAGCGGCTGGTTGCGTGGCACCAGCGTCCCCCACACTGCGCAAAACAAAGGCGCTTGCTTAGTGCCACCAGGGTCCGCCCCTAGCGCACTGGCAAACCGGCTGTCTGCCTCGCACAGGGCCAGCGCGTCACGCACACAGGCACCTTGGGGCAACTGCAAGGCCAGCGTGTGCACCACCCGCGCCTGCGGCGAATAGCACACCGTAATGTGCAGCAGCTCAGCCATACACCTGCTCTGCCCTTTTAACGAAGGCATCCACCAAACTAGAGGCTATTTTGTCAAACACGGGGCCAACGACCCCGGCCAGGGCGGGGCTGTTAAAACCGTAGTGCAACTGCAGCTCCACCCGGCAGGCGTTTTGGCCGGGCTCGCCTACAGGGCTGAATTTCCAGCTGCCATGCAAGGATGAAAACGGGCCTTTGACCAGCTGCATTTTGACCAAACGCTGACCCGAGTCTTCCACCACATGGGTGTTGCGTGTGCTAAAGCCTTGCCGCAGGCCACCAAAATTAATGCTGACCTCGGCCATTGCACCTGCGGGCGTTTGCTGCAGTACGCTGGCAGCGTCGCACCAAGGCAGAAATTTGGGGTAACTGGGGACATCGGTGACCAAATCGAACATTTGGGCAGCGCTGTACCATATCAAGACAGACTTATTGACAGTTTTCACGTAGGGGGCGGCGACAAGCGTTAAGAGTTCTTAAAATACGGGTTTGCAGCCCAATTGTATTTGGGCTGCACAGCCTCACCTATTGCGTATGACAAATAAGCCTGAATCGTCCACTAAAAAGAAGCCCACCACAGGCGATTCGCGCATTGCCGATAACAAAAAGGCTGCCTACAACTACTTTTTTGAAGAGCGGCACGAGTGCGGCATGGTGCTGGACGGCTGGGAGGTGAAAGCCATTCGCAGCGGCAAAGTGCAGCTGACCGACGGCTACGTGCTGGCGCGCGCTGGCGAGCTGTTTTTACTGGGTTGCCAAATTAACCCGCTTAAAACGGCATCAACCCACGTCAACCCCGACAGCGTGCGCACCAAAAAGCTGCTGATGAAAAAGGACGACATTCGCCGCCTGACCGGCAAGGTGGAGCAAAAAGGCTACACCTTGGTGCCGATCAACCTGCACTGGAAAAATGGCCGCGTAAAGTGCGAGATAGCGCTGGCCAAAGGCAAGGCCGAGCATGACAAACGCGACGTGATAGCCGACCGCGAAGGCAAGCGCGAGGTGGAGCGGGCGATGAAAAACCTTAAGAGGGCGTGAGGCTAGCCTACGTTTAGGTCTTGCCCACGCTTAGGTCTTGCTCACGCTTAGGCTTTGCTCACACCAGCCCACGCAGAGGGTGCGCGTTCACTGGCCACGGGCTTTTAAAGAATGGCTCCACCATGGCAGCCGTTACGTCTTCTATCCGCGCAGGGTTCCAGCGCGGTGCGTGGTCTTTGTCTACCGCCAGCGCGCGAATGCCTTCTACCGTTTCACTGCCCAAGCCTGCACGCTGCAAGTGCGCAGTGTGAAAGCAGTGGCGCACCAAGTCGCGCTCCAAGCGCAGATCGTCAGCCAGGCCCATGCTGCGGGCGCGGCGGATAAGTTCTAGCACCACATGCAGCATGAGCGGGGAGCGTTTGCGCAGAGTGGCTACAGTTTCTGTGGCCCATGGCGATGCATCTGCATCTGCATCTGCATCTAAAGCGGTGCACATCTCGGCAACACTGGGCAGGCTGAATATGGCATCTATTTTTAAACGATTATTGGCTATCGCCCAAGGAATTGCTGGACTAGAAGCTACTCTATTCATAGCAATTAACTTCCCAACTGCCGCTAAGTTTGCCTCTGCAGCAGCCTGTGTATTAGTCTCTACCCCAGCGTCTAAAAGCTGCGGCAAAGCTGCCCACAGCGCAGGCAAGTCAGCGCTGGCACAGTGCACATCAGCTAGCCCATGGGTTACGGCATCGTCCGCTTGAATTAACTGCCCCGTAAGCGCCAAATACTCCCCCACCCTGCCCGGACAACGGCTTAAAAAATAACCGCCGCCTACATCAGGAAACAGGCCAATACCCGTCTCAGGCATGGCCATCTTGGTGCGCTCGGTCACAATGCGGTGGCTAGCGCCTTGGCTAATGCCCATGCCACCCCCCATTACGATGCCGTCCATAAAGGCAATGGTCGGCTTGGGGTAGGTGTGAATTAAGTGGTTAAGCGCGTATTCTTCGGTAAAAAAGTCTTCCAGCGCAGGGTCGCCCGACAAGGCCGCTTGGTGAAAAAAGCGAATATCACCCCCTGCGCAAAAGCTGCCAAATGGCGCATACGCTGGCAAGGCGCTGTCTGCCGCATGTGCGGGGTTTTTACCCATCCCGCGCATGGCCACCAGCTTGATGGCCGGGCTAGATTTCCACTCCAACAAAGCCGCAGTGATATCTCTGACCATCGGCAAAGACAATGCATTCAGCGCTTTAGGACGGTTTAGCGTGATCATGCCTGCGCAACCGCGCACTTCGGTAAGGATATGGTCGCTGCCTTGAATGGGGTTGTTAACTTGCATTGCGTTTGTCTCTCCAGCCTAAAATTTCATTGAACAGCAGCGCGCCAATCACCAACGTGCCGCCCCAAATTACCGACTGGCTGGGCACTTCATTGGCCCCCACCCAAGCCAAGGCGATGCCAAAAATCACCTCCAGCAGGGCCAGCAACGAAACCTCGGGTGCCTTGAGCACCTGAGCGCACACAACCGCCAGCAAACAAGGGATGGCCAATTGCACCAAGCCCAAAAGCCCTAGCAAGGCTATGTCTTGCCCAGTAGCCACAAAGGGCATGGCCAAGGGCAGCGTGGCCAGTGACGAAATGACCGCCCCCACCAGCACGCAGGGTACCAAATCCAGCTTGTCGCCCCGCGCCTGCGCGTGCTGCACCACCGTCCAATTAATACCGCCGGCAATCGGGGCCATGATGGCCACCAAACAGCCCAGCAGCGCGCCGGGCACGTTCATGTTCATCTGGGTGCCAAACATGGTGGCAATACCTGCTCCGGCCACCGCAATAGCCACCCAGGTGCGCAGTGCCAAGCGGTGGCCAATAAAGACCCGTGCAAACAGCGCAGTAAAGAACGGGCCAGAGGCCAGCATCACCAGCACATTGCCCACGCTGGTAAGCGTCAGCCCCAGCATAAAAGCGGTAAACATCACACTCCAGCACACGCCTGAGACCCAAAACGACAGGCTACGCCAATGCATATTGCGAAACACATGCTTGCCCTGCCACAGCGGCAAGATCACCAGCAGCGACAGCATAGTAAAAAAGCTGCGCCAAAAAGTCACTTCAAAACTTTTAGCTTGCTCCAAATGCCGCGTCACCACCCCTGCGATAGACCACATCAGGGTAACTGCGATCATGAGAAGAACGGCTTTACTGTGGGTTAGCTTCATTATTTAATACAAATACGGGGAGTTTTTGAACGCAGAGGGCGCGAAGATTACGCAAAGAACGCAAAAAAAGAAAATACAAAAATAAAGCCAAAAAGATAAATAAAGTACTTCAAATGAAAAAGCCAAAACTTGAATTTCAAATTTTGGCTTTATTTTTTTGTATTTTTTTCGGACTTCTTCTGCGCGCTCTGCGAATCCTTTGCGCCCTCTGCGTTCAAGAAATTCTTCCGGCCTTAAACCAGAAGAAGCCTAATTAACCGCGACCAGCTTTCTTACGCTCATGTTCTTTCAAGTAGCGTTTGCGCAAGCGAATCGACTTGGGGGTGATTTCCACCAACTCGTCATCTTCCAAAAATTCCACAGCAGTTTCAAGCGTCAGGATAATCGGCGGCGTGATCTTGATCGCGTCTTCTTTGCCAGACACACGAAAGTTGGTCAGCTGCTTTTGGCGCACGGCGTTAACGATCAAGTCGTTGTCGCGGTTATGGATACCCACAATCATGCCTTCGTACACAGGGTCGCCAGCTTTCACCACCATGCGGCCACGGTCGTCGAGCTTGCCCAGTGAGTAGGTCACGATTTCGCCGTCGTCCATCGAGATCAGCACGCCGTTTTTACGGCCTGGAATCTCGCCACGGAAGGGCTCGTAGCTGTCAAAAATGTTGCTGGCCAGGCCAGTGCCGCGCGTCAAGTTTAAAAACTCGTTACGGAAACCAATCAAACCACGCGCTGGTATTTTGTACTCTAAGCGCACGCGGCCACGACCGTCTGATTCCATGTTGGCCAAGTCGCCTTTGCGCTCGCCCAGGGCTTGCATCACGCCGCCTTGGTGGCCTTCTTCGATGTCCACTGTCAGCATCTCGATAGGCTCGCACTTTTCGCCGTTGATTTCTTTGAACACTACGCGCGGCTTGCCCACAGCCAGCTCGTAACCTTCGCGGCGCATGGTCTCTAGCAAAATGGTCAGGTGCAATTCACCACGGCCTGAGACTTCAAAAATACCGTCTTCGTCGGTTTCTTTTACGCGCAGTGCCATGTTGGACTGCAGCTCGCGCTGCAAACGGTCGTACAGCTGGCGGCTGGTGACAAACTTGCCTTCGCGGCCCGCCAGTGGCGAGTTGTTCACGCAAAAGTTCATGGTCAGCGTAGGCTCGTCCACCTTGAGCATAGGCAAGGGCTGGGGTGACAGTGGGTCAGTGATCGTTACGCCGAGTGCAATGTCTTCAATGCCGTTGATCAGCACAATGTGGCCTGGCATGGCCACTTCACCCGCTTCGAGCGGACGGCGCTCCAGGCCTTCAAAGGTCAGTACTTGGTTGATACGGCACTTGACGGGCGTGCCGTCCATACCGGTAACCATGACCACGTCTTGTGGCATTTTCAAGGTGCCTTGGTTGATACGGCCCACCCCAATTTTGCCCACGTAGCTGGAGTAGTCCATGCTGGAAATTTGCAATTGCAAAGGTGCCGCTGGGTCGCCAGCGTGCGCTTTGACGTGGCTGAGCACGGTGTTAAACAAGGGGGCCAAGTCTTTGCCCCACTGCTCGCCTGCATTGCCCTCTTCCATGGTGGCCCAGCCGTTCAGGCCAGAGGCGTACACCACAGGAAAGTCCAGCTGCTCTTCGGTAGCGCCAAGTTTGTCAAACAGCTCAAAAGCCGCGTTGATCACGTAGTCTGGGCGCGCACCTGGGCGGTCTACTTTGTTGACCACAACGATGGGCTTGAGGCCCAGTGCCAAAGCCTTCTTGGTGACGAAGCGGGTTTGCGGCATGGGGCCTTCTACCGCGTCAATCAATAGCACCACACCGTCCACCATCGACAGCGCGCGCTCTACCTCGCCGCCAAAGTCGGCGTGGCCAGGGGTGTCAACGATGTTGATGTGGGTACCTTCCCAGCTGACTGCGCAGTTTTTGGCCAAAATCGTGATACCGCGTTCTTTTTCAAGATCGTTGTTGTCCATGACGCGTTCGGTCATCTTGGCGTTTTCGCGGAAGGTGCCCGACTGGCGTAGCAGCTGGTCTACCAGCGTGGTTTTGCCATGGTCCACGTGGGCGATGATGGCGATGTTGCGGAT
>JAYWGO010000089.1:0-2229 GCA_043778205.1 Polaromonas sp.
CGCTTTTGGCATGTGGCAAGACCGCACCGATATGGCGGACACGGCAGCCTACCTTAGCCAAGTGCGTGCGCAGCGCGTTGGAGGCTTGCATAGGCTGCCATAACAGCGTTTGCGCCCGCCATGCTGGTAGATACTGATGTACTGATTTGGTACCTGCGCGGTTATGCGCAGGCTTCAGCCGCCCTAGACCAGTTGCCTAGTTTCAGCATTTCTAGCGTGACCCATATGGAAATTGTGCAAGGCATGCGCAACAAAGCCGAGCTGGCTGCATTCAAAAAGATGTTAGTGCAAAGGGCGGCGCAGCATTTGCCAGTAACGCAGGCCATTAGCAACAAAGCCGTAGACCTAATGGAATCCATGAGCCTGAGCCATGGCTTACAAATGGGCGATGCACTTATAGCGGCTACGGCATTGGAGCATCAACTGACACTGCTGACAGGAAACACCAAGCACTTTTTACCAATACCGCAACTGGTAATTGAAACGTTTATGGTGTAATTTTAAGGACTGTGCTGCGGCGTTAATGCATCGTTAAGCGCCGTAGATATTGCGCAAAGAGCTATAAAATACATAGCAATTGAATGTTAAACACATGGCAAACAAAAGCCTAAACATCCAGCCGATTTAACCAACCCGCCGCGTCCCGCACCTGCACACGGCCACGGTCTTGTTCGGTGCGCAGCTCGCGCACCACTTGCACAGCCTTGGGCGTTGGCAAACTGGTCGGCAAAGCGCACCAGTGCGGGGTTTCTTTGTACCAGCCCTTGCCGCAACAAAACACGGCTTCTTTCATTTAGTACGCTATTTTTCCATATTGAGTGCCAGCAGCAAATACAGCTAACCCAACAACCGGGCCAATTCATCTGCCTGTTGCTTAAACTTATTTGGATAATTTTTCTCCAGCAGCCCAATATTGCGCAGCTTCCAGCGTATGCCGGGTAGCTGGTCAATGTGCATGATGCTCAGCAACGGCCAGTCGGGTTGGTTGTTGACCAGTGACAACAAAAAGCGTTTTTCGCTCGCGTCTAGCTCATGGTTTAAGCACCAGCAGGCCGTCGGCAGACTGGGACACCCAGGCTCGCTTGCTGCCCGTGGGTAGCTGCGCGGCGTCTAGCTTGGCAGCCCAGGGCAGGGCCAGGTCGCGCCCCAGCTGCAGGCACAGGCGCACGGTTTTCACACTGGTGCAGCGCTGCAGCAACTCGCGCAACACGTCGGCGCGCAGCGTGTAGCAACTCTCGGTCAGCTCGCGGGCCTCGGCCAGGGGCTGGCGCACACCGACTTCGCTTAGCAGCTCTAGCAGCGCACGCTCGGGTGCAGACACCAGCGGCGCGTTGCTGCGGCTTTCAAACGGGCCTACATGCAGCAGCGCGCCCGGTTGTTCGTTAAACACGCGTTTGCGGCGGTACTGCGCCGGGAAGCGGCTGCTAAACCAGTCGGGCAGGCGCGTTGCGTCCCAGCCATACAGTTGCAGCACCTGCTGCTGCGGCACATACTGGCGCACGCCATACCAGCCTAGCGCCGACTTACCGCCCACGTGCAAACCCGCCATACTGCGTTGTAAAAGTAGCAGGCTGGGGTGCAGGGCCAGCACATCGCCCGGCCGTGCGTACACCCCGCGCGCTAGCCGCACAAGCCAGCCAGACTTGACATAGTGCACAGCCAAATCCGCCGATATGCCCAGCGCGGCCAAATCTTGCGACACCAAAGGCGCACCTGGCATAAAGCGTGTAACCAATGCGTTTAATTTACTGGTAGTTATCGTAGTCACAGTACGATTGTGCAAGCTTTTTTAAAATATTGCTCTTTGAATTTTTGTAAAAACCGTAGTCAAACTACGATTTTTATAAAAAAACAAAACTTTAGCTGCTATCTTTGTCAATTAAAACTAACCTATTTGCCAAATTTTATCAAAACGATTAATAATCTTTTAGATAGAAAGTCCCGCACTACAGCTTGGCAGCAGCCAAAGCACTGGTAGTTGAAGGCAAGGTACGCACCACATTTTCGGCCCGGCAGGGCACATTAGAGCTGGGAATGGACGAGTACGTCATCGGCGACGTATTCGCCCTATCGTTTAAGGCGCTATCAACATGGAATGCCCTGTTTGCGGCGCTGCCGAGCTGGTGCACGACACCCGCGATAGGCCTTACACCTACAAAGGCGAGGCAACCACCCCGCCACTAGGCACCGGCGACTTTTGCCCTGCGTGTGCAGAATCTATCTTAGATT